>CAZCEM010000118.1:0-6977 GCA_964497555.1 uncultured bacterium | reverse complement strand
ATAAACGTCCCGCTTGTCAACGGGGTCTGTTGACCTGCGAGGATAGAAGAAACATGTCCAACAAGGTGAACGCCACAGGTCGAGAGAGACTCAGCCTCTTCAAAGAAATGACGGAAAGATGAATTCCAAAGGACTAATTATTGCCGGGGCCGCTATGCTGGCGCTCATGATAGGCTGCGGTCCCGGTCGGCACAACGTCCTCGAACCGGATGACAATACCGGGGACTCCCTCGGCGTAATGGTCTATGTGCCGGCGAGCGCGTTTCGAATGGGTTCTCAAACGGGATTATTTGACCGGAATGAATCCCCCATTCACAACGTCGAACTGAGCGGCTACTACATCAGCAAGTACGAAATCACCAACGAAGAGTACGCTAAATTCCTCAACGACACCGTTTTCGGCGGTTCCACACATTACGACGTTGACATGGAGATTGTCCGGCAGGGAACTATTTACCGCGCCAAAGCCACCTACGAAAAATATCCGGTTCGGTTTGTTCGATGGATTGACGCCTTCACCTATGCCCAATGGACCGGTGGACGGCTGCCGACGGAAGCTGAATGGGAAAAAGCCGCTCGAGGCGACCGCGACGAGAGAATCTTCCCTTGGGGAAATACTATCTCCCCCGGGCAAGCCAACTTCGGAAATGCATGGGGTGGTTTGTGGAAGGTGGGCACCGCCTCCGGCCGCTCGCCTTATGGCTGCTGCGACATGGCGGGAAACGTCTGGGAGTGGGTCTCAGACTGGTATGACCAGTATTATTACAGCACCAGCCCGACTCACAATCCCACCGGTCCCGCCACCGGCGACCTGCGAGTCGTGCGGGGGGGCTCGTATCTGAATACCGAACTGGAAGCCCGCTGCGCCAAACGTATCGGCGTCGAGCCCGATATGAGATTCCAAGACGTGGGTTTTCGGTGCGTCATAGACTCCGCGAATTTCCAAGCCCCGAACTGACCGTTGTACAGTGCTGCTGTAGCGAATGACAAAGGGGAATTCGCCCCTCCACGTTTCATCGCCGAGGGTGAATTATCCCGGCTCGCAAAGAATCTCCGCATCTTAGGCTTCGATTGCGCCTACAGCGGAGGTTTTAGTCTGCCTGAGACCGTCGTCCAAGCCCTCCGGGAAGACCGTATCCTTCTCACCTGCAAACCCGTAGCGGAAACGGAAAAACTTCAGGTTCACCGGATAAACTCAGCCGAACCTCGCCACCAGTTGACCGCCACAGTCGATGCCTTCTCCCTCTCAAGCTGTTTCCACCCCTTCAGCCGCTGTCTGGAGTGCAATCGACAGCTGCGTCCTGCACCAACCTGCACCGACATTCCTCCCGAATCCGTTCGTGAACGAGGCTTGCCGGTGTTCAACTGCCCGCAGTGCGGAAGATACTACTGGGAGGGAAGCCACGTTCAGCGGATGAGGGAACGGCTGAGCGAGTGGGGATTGTCTTTGCCTAAATCTTCATCCGTACTCAGCGAAGGGAGCGTAGATGACCGGTAGATACGACGACAACTTCATCGACCGGGTGCGCGAAGCTGTGGACATCGCGCAGGTCATTGGCGACTACGTCACTCTTAAACGTCGTGGGATGGGCAGCTTCATCGGACTCTGCCCCTTCCACAGCGAAAAAACTCCCTCTTTCAACGTGTCCTCCGACCGAGGCATGTTCAAATGTTTCGGCTGCGGGCGAGGCGGGAACGTGTTCACCTTCCTTATGGAGATGGAGGGCCTGTCATTTCTCGAAGCCCTCCGCAGCCTCGCCGAGCGCGTCGGGATGGAGATGCCCGATAGTTTCTCTTCAGCCGATGCTCAGAAGAACCGCACCGAGCGGGACCAGTTGTTCAACGCGATGGAACGAGCCGTCCGATGGTTTCACAGCCGACTCACGGGAGAATCGACAAGCGCATCAACCTCTTCCACCCCTCGTCTCGGCGTCTTGTCGCCTGAAGCGCAGAAGGCGCGGGAATATCTGAACAGGCGGGGCATTGACGAGCGGATCATTCGTCTTTACCGGTTGGGATGGGCGGAAACCGGGTGGGATGAATTGTGCAGCGCCGCTACCCGGAGCGGCATCTCCGGCGCTGTGCTGGAGAGAGCCGGCCTGGCTTACCGAAAACACGACAGCAGCGGCTACGTTGATCGCTTCCGGGCGCGGGTGATATTCCCCATCCTCAACCTCAGCGGCAAAGCAGTGGCTTTCGGTGCCAGACGCATAGACGGCATAACTCCCGACTCGGACGACGCTAAGTACGTCAACAGTTCGGAGACCTTGATATACCGCAAGGGTCAGCATCTATACGGGCTTTATACCTCGCGCGACGCCATTCGCCGCGCAGGATTCGCGTACTTGGTGGAGGGTTACACTGACCTGCTGGCACTGGTTCAGGCGGGGGTGACTAATGGGGTGGCGTCGCTGGGTACATCGCTGACGCACGAGCAGGCGCGGTTGGTGGGGCGTTTCGCCCGCCGCGCACACGTGGTTTATGATTCCGACTCGGCGGGTATAACCGCAGCCGCGCGAGCCTGCGACATCCTGCTGCAGAACGGCTTGGAGCCGCGGGTAATCCTGCTGCCGGAAGGCTCAGATCCCGACTCGCTGCTGCGGGAGCAAGGCGTTGAAAAACTGGTCGAAGCGCTCAACCGCCATCGGTCGATGATAGAATTTCGACTTGAGGTTTCAGGATTTTCGCATCAGATGGGTCAATCAGAGCGTATTGAGACGGTTCGAGGCATCTTGGAGTCCATCAGAGGTGTAACGGATCCTCTGCGGCGCGAGGTGCTGGTGGAAGAACTGGCGGGCTTGACGGGATTGGGGCGGACCACGCTTGACAAGGCGTTGTCGACCATGAAGGCAAGCATGCCAATGCTTGAGACCGCTGATTCGATGAAACTCAGCCTCACCGCCGAGCAGACGGTAGAGCGGGACCTCATCGAGGCTTTGGTGGCGCATCCAGAAATTGCGCCGGACACAGTGCAGCGCCTCCGACCGGAACATTTCACCGCTCCATTGCTTCGAGAGGTATTTCTGCATTTGGAAAAATCCTTCCTTCAAA
This sequence comes from uncultured bacterium, assembly GCA_964497555.1. Taxonomy (GTDB): domain Bacteria; phylum Electryoneota; class AABM5-125-24; order Hatepunaeales; family Hatepunaeaceae; genus CAZCEM01. The sequence continues at coordinate 3,926 of CAZCEM010000118.1, read as the reverse complement.
ACGAAATCTTTGACGCCGGTCAGCTCTTGGACAAGCTGGAGGCACCGGCTCTGCGCGCTTTTGTGGCGGACAGCGCCCTGCGCGGCTCAGAAACTACCACCCAGCAGACACAGCTAACTGTGGAAGGCTGCCTGAAACGTCTTAAACTGCGTGAGATTCTACAGAAGAAACGGGAGGTGGAGCTTGAGATATCCACTGCGGCGAATTCCGGCAAGCCGTTCACTGAATCCATGAAACGGCTGGTGGAATTGCAGAAAGAGATAAATCAACTGTCTAAATCATAAGGGCAGCTTTACCCGAGCTGCCAATGATGTCTGAAGTTTCGCAGTCATTCAATTCCTTTGAAAATAGATCCAGCCGTCTAAGAAGATCTGGACGAAATGGACGGTATGGACGAGATGGACGGGGGCTGTTTTCATTGTTTATTGCGCCGCGCGCGGCATGGAGTTTTCCCAGAAAATAACTCCATCTTACCGCGTAGGTCGGGCGTCTCGCCCGACCAATAGCAGTGCGACAGGCTTCAGCCTGTCGGGGAGGGCACTGAGTCCCGCGCTACCGAATGTCGGGTTCGGAGACCCGACCTACGCGGTGATGAGGATTATTTTCCAAGGAACAAAAATCAAATCCCCCGGCAGCACAAGCCGCCGGGGGATTCTATTACCTGCCAACTTGCTCACTTGACAAGTGTCAGCTTCCGCATAACGGCATATCCGTTGCACTCCAGCTGCGCCAGATACAGTCCGGAAGGTTGGTTGGAGGCACTCCAATGGACGGTATGGACGCCGATGGACAGTTCACTATTGAAAATTGAATCCACCAGCCGACCGTTCAGATCGAATATGGAAAGTTTAACCCAGCCGGCTTCCGGCAGCCCAAAGGTCAAACACGTGGCAGCGTTGAAAGGATTAGGATATGGCTCAGCGAGATAGTATTCGCTCGGCAGCGCCGACCGCACCGCCGCCTCAACCACCGTCAAGCCATCGGTTTTATAGACCAGCCCCCTGCCGGTGAGAATACTTACGTCCAAAGCCGTCGTCTGCCCCGTGGATTCATCGAACAGCCCCAGCGTGAAGGCTTCACCCTCCAGCAAGCCCTCCCACTCCGGGGTAACAGAATCATCGCCCCACACTGCCAAGCCGCAGCGCCCGTCTTCGTCGATCAGCCCTTCACCGACGGGAACGCCGGAAGCGTTGAGGGCTCGGACCTGAGCGTTATCGCCCCACTCGCCGGCGATATCATTCAACAACACACTCATGTTGAAAGGCGTCACCACTGCCACCGGATCGGATTCGACCGGCTCGACAGCAGCCAGGCATTCATGCTCCGGCTCCGGCGGGTAATTCAATACGACCTCTTGGGTGACTTTAATCTGGTAGCCTTGGGTTTGCCGCCAGGGCGCCATGCCGGAGTATTGATAGGCCGGCACCGAAAAATCACCATCAGCGTCCTTGGCGATCTCTACGTAGTCCAGAATGCTGGAGAAAGGCAGGTAGGCGGGATGGCGGCAGGGCAGCTCGTAGGCGGGATAGTAGGCAATAATGTTCCACCCGCGTTCCAACGGGATGTCAGCGTCAAACTCAATCGGATAGCCCGACCAGGTGGTCACTGCAGCTTGGGTGAGTTTGACTTGGTAGCCCTGGGTCAGATTCCAGTAGTCGATGCCGTTGTAGCCATACTCAGGTGCGTAGAAATTCCCATCCTGATCCTTTATCAAGATGAGCAGGCCGCGGTTGACCAAGTCGCTCATCATGCGGACGATGCTGGGGCCTCGCTGCTCGTTTTCATCATACCACTCGGCAGGCGGGGCGACATTGATGGAGATCATGTTCCAGCCTGTAAGGAGGGAAACTTCCAGATCGCAGCAGCGGAAGGCCGCAAGCCTCAAGACGGTTAAACCGCCGGCGTTATAGACGTGAGGTCCTTCGATAAAGTCCGGTTCAGCGTCCCATTCAGCGTCAGCAATGTGGTCCCAGACCTTGAAAGTAAATTCCTCTTCATTCTGGAAACCTTCGACGACATCTTCGGTCTGCGCCTCATCGCCCCAAACCGGGAATCTGATTTGTCCCTCAGCGGGCCAAACCACCCAGCCCGCCAACATTCCGCCAGGTGTAACGACTGCTATCTCATCGTCCACCGCCAGCGGTTCATCATCGAGCGTCGCGCCTTGAACCAGCAGGCTGTGGTTGTTGTCGGTGCGCTCGTGAGGCTGCCAGTGGCAAAAATTTAAGCCTTCGAGCAGGTCTATTACCGAAAGGCCGTTGATGTGGAAAACATCATCTCCCTGAACAAAATGGGGCACGCCTCGATATTCAGTTTCGCTGTCCCAATCCCAGATTCGGAAGGACATTTCCTCATCAACTTGAAATCCTTCCACGAGTTCCGTGTTTTCCTCATCACCGAAAGCCGCGAGTCCGACCTGTTCGCCATTCCAGACTTCCGCCCCAGCGCAAATTCCGTCTGGCGTAAAAACACTGATTTCATCACCAACCGGCAGCTCTTCCCCCAGAAGCGAAGCTCCGTTTATCAAGATTGAGGCGTTACTGTCGGTACGAATCCAGCGATAATGCCCACCGCCCTCTTGAATGTAACCTATTCCTGACAAATGGACAGGATATTCCTCGTTGTCTGCAGCGTTGGATATTATCGTCAGCGTTCCCTCGTATTCCCTCGCTCCTTCCGGCGTGAAGGTCACCACCACTTCCTGTTCTTCCCCTGGTTCCACCGTGAACCTCCAATCGAATGCCGCGCTGAACGGTTCTTCGGTGAATATGTCAGAGACGATTAGGTTGGCGTCGCCGGTGTTGGAGATGGTGAGGGTCATGTCGGCGGATTCGTCAATGCGGACGGCGCCAAAGTCAATCTCTTCTGGGCTTACGTCGATCTGGGCTTCCTCATCGCCTTCGCCGATGTCGGCAATCTGCCAGACGTCCAGCCGGTCGCCGCCGTCGGCTGGGGGGTTGTTGGCTATCGCCAACATCACCCAGGAGCGGAAGTCGTACTCGTTGGTGATTTCGATGCCCATCGGGTCGCCGCCGGCTTCGTGTTCGAGATAGGTTACGAACTGAATGTCGCCGTCATTGGGATTCATCCGAAGAACCATGATACGGTTGGTATTGCGTTCTTTGCAGTAAACGTAAACCGGATGTCCCTCAGGGTCATCGGGATAGTATCCTAAGCCGTACATCCGAGCTTGCTCACCATTGTAAGAAGCCCGTATCGACCTTATTAACTCACCTTCTCGGGACATGCAGGCAACGTTGGTGGTGACGGCGCTGAGCCAAAGGCACTCCCAATCGGAATCCCAAGCGATGTTCTTGCACATCGCGTAGGGACCGTTGAAGTTATGGACTACTTCACCTTCAGTTGTGAAGCCATAAACCATCGATCCCGAAATGCCCCACAGCAGCTCGCCGTCCCAGGCAAGGTCGTTCATGCCGCGGTCGTCATCGCCGGGTTGACGGAAAGACTCAATCAGGTCGCCTTCTCGGTCAAGGATATAGATTGCCGGCTCACCGTTATGCTGACCGGCAATGAAGTATCTATCATCCGCGAATGCCACGCCTTGGATGTAGTTGTCATTCAATCGATCGGCCAAAGACAGAGACCATCTCAGGTCCCAGGGATCGTCGCGGAGGGGACCGGAGGGATTTTGGGGGAGTACGAGATTAGTCGGATTGGACTGGGGAATACAATCAACAGCGGAGATACTTGGTCGCAGGTTCTCGATGCCGGCTGCGACGGTTGGGGAGGCGGCTGTCGCAGTCAATAGTAGGCAGACGAGAAAAGCGAAGGTACGAACGACGGGATTCATGGCAGTCTCCTAAATTCTTGAAAACCTTAATTAAAGGGGTGCAGAAAGTACTTGACATCTGCTGTCATTTCCCAGAAAATAGCCCCCCTCCTACCGCGTAGGTCGGGCCTCTGAG
>CAZCEM010000117.1:0-6988 GCA_964497555.1 uncultured bacterium | reverse complement strand
TCATTTCCCAGAAAATAGGTTCTCCGCGTAGGTCAACCGTCTCGGTTGACAAGCGGGACGCTTATCCTACGCGGGTCAGAGCAATTTTCATGCTTTGTGGTGCCGCCTCCGGCATGGCGTTTCTCTTGAAAATAGCCGGTGGGGAGGCGTAGATCGGGACTCCGAGCCCGACCTTTCTCCCCTATAGGCAAGGGGGAAAAGTCTGGCGAGACGCCCAAGCCACCTTCCCACCTGCTTGGAGGGGGGAAATTAAAGGGGAGGTAACTCCGGAATTCACAGCTGATTATACGGATTCAGCGGATAATGACATCCGCTTTTCCTCCGTTTAATCCTCTGTGATGTACGGCGTCGGTCGGGCTGGAAGCCCGACTTGCGCCGATAGGAGAAACTTCCAGCAAGCTGGAGATGCCACATGCTGAAAGAGCCTTACTCAAAGGAAGATACTATGTCTGTGAATCCTTCATCCTCGCTTAACTTGTTTGTCTCGGATCTGCACGGCAGGATTGAGCGTTACGAGAAGTTGCTCCGACTTATCAAAGCTGAAAAGCCCCGTCGGGTGTTCGTCGGAGGGGATATTCTTCCTCACGCTTTCTCCTTTTTAGCGAGGAGTGGACCCAGCAGCCAAGATTTCTTAACCGATTACTTGAGGCCGAAGCTTCTCGAACTGCAAAACACCGTCGCCGCCGATTATCCTGAAATTTACGCCATCCTCGGCAACGACGACCCCCGCCGGGAGGAAGACGGCTTGCTCGAGCTGGAGCGTCAAGGTCTCCTTTATTACCTGCACGAGCGAGTGATTGAGAAGAATGGCTACAGCTTCTTCGGCTACTCCTGCGTGCCGCCTACGCCGTTCACGCTTAAAGATTGGGAGCGGTACGACGTGTCGCGGTTTGTGGACGTCGGTGTCGTTTCACCGGAACAAGGATTCCGAACCGTTCCGGTCGATTCACGGACAATTCGATATAGCACCATCGCCGACGAGTTGAACGCTCTGGCCGGCAATCGCGACCTGTCCCGCGCAGCTTTCCTTTTCCACAGCCCGCCCTACGACACCGGACTCGACCGCGCCGCTCTGGATGGCGTAATGGTCGATCATGCGCCGCTGGACGTGCACGTGGGCAGCGTGGCTGTTCGGCGGTTCATCGAAGCCCGGCAGCCGCTGCTGACGATGCACGGACATATACACGAATCCACCCGCCTGACCGGCGTCTGGCGGGAGCGGATGGGCCGCACTTGGTGCTTCAACGCCGCTCACGACGGCGCGGAGTTGTGCGTCGTTCGTTTTGACCTTACGCATCTCGATGAAGCCGATAGGCTGCTGCTTTGAAGCGGGAAGGGGAGTTTTTCCTGAGGCTGACAAATCCTTCGCGCTGAAAGGATGCAGAAACAATGGCTTTGATATATTTTAAATAATTCAAAGAATTTCTAATGCTTATTGTCGCCGCAACGGCGACCAGCCAACCAATACTGCAAGTTATGCGAATTCTCCTCACCAATGACGACGGCTGCCAGGCGCCGGGTCTTCGCGCTCTTTATAATGCGCTTGAAGGTTTAGCTGAGTTATGGGTGGCGGCTCCCGTCGAGGAACGCAGCGGCGTCAGCCACGGCTTCACCATCCGCGATCCCCTGCGAGTGGATCTGATACCCTGGACGCCGGAACGCCGCGGCTTCGCGGTGCAGGGCACGCCGGTCGATGCGGTCAAGCTGGGCGTGAGGTCGTTGCTGCCCGCTGCGCCGGATTTGTTAGTCGCGGGCATAAATCAAGGCGAAAACACCGGCGTCGATCTGCTCTACAGCGGCACCGTCGCCGCGGCGATTGAAAGCGCCATCCTTGATGTGCCCGCCGTGGCGGTTTCATTGGCTTCACGCAAGTCAAGGGACTTCGCCGCCGCCGCTGCCGTCGCTCGGCTGGTCGTCGAAACCGCGCTGGAAAAACACCTGGCGCCCGGCAAGATGCTGAACGTCAACGTGCCGGCGATTCCCCTCGCTGAAATCAAAGGAATCCGCTTGACTAGGCAGGCGGCTTCGCGTTATATTGAGAATGTCCGGCGCATCGACGACGCCAGCGGCGGCGATTGCTACTGGGCGGAGTACTACAAGGTTTTAACCGAGCAGGGTCAGGGCAGCGACGTGGAAGCCATCCGCGAGGGCTATGTGTCCATCACACCGCTTCAAGCCCGCTTCACCGAGTTGGAAATGATCCCGCTCTTATATGAATGGGGATTCTCCTTGGACGGACTTTGATGAGGAATTCCTTTTTTATAGCGGCTCAACACTGAAAGCGGACGACCTCCATGTCGTTCATGTCGTTCATCCTGTCCATTTCGTCCATACCGTCCATTTCATCCAGAGATCCTTTGGACGGCTGATTCTGTTTTCAAAGGAACTCTTTGCCAAAACCGTCCGAAATAGTTCTTATCCTCGACTTCGGCTCGCAATATACTCAATTGATTGCCCGCCGATGTCGGGAGTTAGGCGTTTTCAGCCGCATCGAGCCGTGGGACTTTCCCGCCGATGAAATCATGGCGCTGCCACCCATCGGGATTATTCTCTCCGGCGGACCCCGCTCCAGCTACGAAATCGACGCCCCGCGCCGCGGCGGCGAGCTGTTTGACCTGGGCCTGCCGGTGCTGGGCATCTGCTACGGGATGCAGCTCATGATGCTCGGCGGAGGCGAAGTAACAGCCTCCTATCGCCGGGAATACGGCCGCGCGCTGGTCAAGGTTCGAGACGGTTCAATGCTTCTGAGCGGTCTGTCCGAAGCCGAGCAGGTCTGGATGAGCCACGGTGACCAGATAACCGCCATCCCACCGGACTGGACTCTGACAGGCGTCAGCGATTCCGGCCTCATCGCCTCTGCAGAGCACCCGAAGCGCCGCCTGTTCGGGGTGCAGTTCCATCCCGAAGTCAGCCACACCCTCTCCGGCGAACGCATACTCCATAACTTTCTGTATGATATCTGCGGCGCCGACGGAGGCTGGGACATGAGCGCCTTCGCTGAGCGAGCCGTTGCCGAGATGCGCGCTCAGGTCGGCGGTCGTCGCGTTATCTGCGCCTTTTCCGGCGGCGTGGATTCATCGGTCGCAGCGACACTGCTGCACCAAGCCATCGGCGACCGGCTGCGCTGCGTACTGGTCGATAACGGGCTGCTGCGCAAGAACGAAGCTCAGCAGGTTCAGGAGGTCTTCGGACCCCGCTTCGGCGACAGCTTGAAAATCGTCGATGCCAGCCGGCAGTTTTATGACGACTTGCGCGGCGTTGTCGATCCCGAGCAGAAGCGCAGAATCATCGGCAGCCGCTTCATCGAGGTTTTTCGGGAGGAAGCTGAAAAGTTCGAGGGCGCCGAGCTGTTGCTGCAGGGGACGCTGTATCCCGATGTCATCGAGTCGGCGCATTCGCGGGGACCGGCGGCGGTCATCAAGACTCATCACAATGTCGGCGGGCTGCCGGAGGTGCTGGGAATGGATTTGCTCGAGCCGTTGCGCGACCTTTTCAAAGACGAGGTCCGAGCCGTGGGGCGGGAATTGGGATTGCCTGAGAATATCGTCATGCGGCACCCCTTCCCCGGGCCGGGGCTGGCGGTGCGCATCATTGGCGAAGTCACGCCGGAGGCGGTGCACATCCTCCAAGATGCCGACGCTATTTTCGTCGAGGAGCTTAGGAATTCCGGCTGGTACGGGCGGGTGTCGCAGGCGCTGGCAGTGCTGCTGCCGGTGCGGACCGTCGGCGTCATGGGCGACCACCGCACCTACGAGCGGGTGGTGGCGCTGCGTTCGGTCGATACCCGCGACTTCATGACCGCCGACTTCAGCCCCCTGCCCCACGACCTCCTCAGCCGCATCGCCACCCGCATCACCGGCGAAATCGCGGGCGTGAACCGCGTGGTCTATGACATTACGTCCAAACCGCCAGGAACAGTGGAATGGGAATAACCAAACACCAACCGCGCCTTCGGGCGCTTCGCCGCCTCCCTATTTCTTTGGGCATCCTTCTATTGGCGACCAGCCTTGTCCAAACGGGATTCTGTCAGACCGTCTCGTTGACCTGGTTGTCCGAGCGGCAGGCGATGCAGACTTTACAGGGCTGGTTTGACGAACACCGCTGGGATGAGGTGGTCTCCGGCGGGGACCGATTCCTTCAACAGTACCCGCGTTCGGAATCAGAATCCTCTGTTCGATATCTGATTGCGGAAGCGGCTCTTAATTCACGCAGCCTGGACCGCGCGATACTGGAAGCCAAGCTGTTGCAGCTTAAATTTCCCGCATCGGCTTATATCGACGACACGCACTGGATTCTGACGCAGTGCGCCCTCGCGGCTGAGAAGTGGGAGCAGGCGCGCGAGCAGTTAGGTTGGATAATCAGCTTTTCGACCGAACCGCAGCTCGTCGAAGGCGCGCGAAAAAGGCTCGTTGAACTGAATTCATTCTTAGCTGACTTGAACAAAGCCTCAACCGGCGCCGGTAGGACCGACGCGGCGTTGAAGGTGAGTCTGGTGCTGCCGCTGACGGGAGCGAACGCGGATGCGGCGAAGGAGTTTCTGCAGGGATTTCAGCTCACCTGGGCTAAACAATCAGCCGGAGACGTCATCGTCTTCGATTCGGCTGATGACCCCATTCAAGCGGCGTTAATCGCGCAGCAGACCATCCGTGAAGATACAGCCTGGGCGGTCGTTGGGGGGTTGAGCGACGCGGAAGCCGCGACGCTGGCAGCTGTTGCGGAAGCCGAAAACACGCCCTTTCTGACCACCGTCTGTCCCGCCGAGGGCATTGCCGCTATCGGCCGCAACGTCTTCCAAGGGCGCGCGGATTACGGCGCCGTCGGCCGGAAACTGGCAAGGCACGCGATAAGTGCATGCGGTTCCGGTCAGTTCGGCATCCTTATCCCTGCCACTCAGGAAGGACGGCAAATTGCCCGGGGCTTCAAGCAAGAGATTTCCGAAGCCGGGGCAGAGGTACTGGCGGCTGAGATGTACTACCCTGGCACGCAAGACTTTAAAACCTACTTCGAACGTATCCGCCAGCTCGGCCTACGGCGCGCCTTCGACGATTCCCTCCGCGTCTTCTTTGAGGTGAACGGATACTTGATGTTGGATGCGGTTCACAATGAAGATCCCAGCGCGTCGTATCTTGCGTCAATGGACATTGAATGGCTGGATGATAACCGGTACCGTCCTTCGGGAGAATATCTTTGCCCGCAGGTTCTGCTGGAAGGCGTAGAGTTGGATCCGGGCGAAGAGCCGGCGCTCACCTTGTCACCAGCGCTGTTGGACACGCTGTGGGAGAATGCTCATCGATGCATCCGTCGCTGGATGATACGAAACAAGGGAGAAATCGACTCCCTTGAGATACCCTTGAATACCTTTGATGGGTTTCTGTTTGTGATAGAGCCAGACATGGCGCCCATAGCGGCTCCGCAGTTCGCCCGCGCCAACCTTCACACCTTGCTGCTCGGCAATGAAGCCTGGGATGAAGCCGACGCCCTGAGTAAAAATCAGCGTTACATCAACGGTCTGGTGTTTCCCCGCGCGGTTGCCGGTATTGGCGGACCGGATTACTATCAGTTTGCTGCTGAAATCTCTGGTGACAGCTTGGGTCGGGTCTCGCCTTACCATCTGCTGGGCGACCGGGCGGCTCGCATGCTCGCCTTCGCTTCCACACGGGCGCACACCCGCGAGGACATGCGAATCGTCCTGTCGCAGATCCGGCACCTGAAGACCTTATCCGGCGAGGTGTCGTTCTTAAAGGAGGAGCGGGTGGACCGGAACGTGAACCTGATGCGGGTGCAATCGGGACGGATCGAGCCGGTTGTGGAAATATCGGATCCGTTCGAAGAACCTTGAGTTCTCTTGAAAATAGCCCCTGGGGGACGCGTAGGTCGGGTCTCCGAACCCGACCGCCTCACAAAATATGGGCGAGACGCCCGTTCTACCGGTAGCGCAGGACTCCATGCACGTGGGGGGCGGACTGAAGTCCGCCCTCAAAGAGAAAGGGGCAGTTTTCTGGGAAATGACAGCAGTGGGAGCATTTCAGCATTATCGGACAGACTCTGAAAGTCCGCCCTCCAAGGCGAAGCGGCTGTTTTCAGCCTTCGTTGCGGTTAAGGCGGCATAACGGTTCCACGAGGTAATCTTGACTCCAATCCAAGGCGCGGTGATGGGCGTGGTGCAGGGTTTGACCGAGTTTCTGCCGGTGTCTTCCAGCGGTCACTTAGCAGCGGCGCGTCATTTCCTCCATGCCGGTCTGGCGCAAGACCTCGGCTTCGAAGTCGCAGTTCACATGGGGACGCTGCTGGCAGTTCTTATATTCTTTCACCGCAAGATTATCGAGATTTTCACTGGCGCCTTTCAAGGCCGTAAAGACGGCTGGTGCTGGATTATGTATATCATCGTCGGCACCATCCCCGCCGGAGTTGTCGGCTTGATGTATAAGGATTCCATCGAGAATCTTTTCAACAACCTGCACCTGGTAGGTCTGGCGTGGATATTCACCGCGGCGATGTTATTTCTATGCGAAAGGTTCGCGCGACCCTCCATATCAGCAGCGCGGATGGGCTGGCTTCGAGCGCTGATTATTGGCGTCTGCCAGGCCGTGGCTATCATCCCGGGGGTGTCGCGTTCTGGATCCACCATCTCGGCGGGTATGGCGGTTGGCGTCAACAAGGATGAGGTCGTAGATTTTTCCTTTATTTTGTCGCTGCCGGCGGTGGGCGGTGCGACGCTGTTGACGGTCAAGGATTGGGTGGAAGGCTCGGCTGCTTTCGGTATGGCACACGTTCTCGGCGGGTTGACGGCGGGCGTTTCGGGATACATCGCCATTGCGGTCATGCTGCGAGCCGTCGCAAAGGGGCGGATGGTTTGGTTCGCGTGGTATTGCGCCGTCATCGGCGTTCTGACGGTGTTATTGGTTTAACTGGATTCGAATCTCATGCCAGCAAACCGACCAGACAATTAATACTAATTAGCTTTCAAACAGTCATTATTCAGTAAAAC
>CAZCEM010000116.1:0-7003 GCA_964497555.1 uncultured bacterium | reverse complement strand
GTAGGGTGGTGGCTGTGAGTTTTCAAGCGGTGTCGGGCGCGGGACGTGAGGCGGTGTCGGACTTCGAGCGGGAGCAGGACGATCCGGAGGCGTTGCCGAGTGTCTTTCCCCATCGAATCGCCGACAACGTCATCCCCTGGATAGGCTCCCACCAAGGCGTCCGATGCGAGGAGGAGACCAAGCTCATCGCGGAACTGCGTCGTATTTTATCACTGCCGCGACTGTCAATTCAGGCAACCTGCGCGAGGGTGCCGGTGATGGTGGGGCATTGTGTGGCGGTTCATGCTGATTTTAGGCGCTCGGTGACGGCGGAGCGCGCTCGGAAGGCGCTGGAAAACTTCCCCGGCGTGAAGGTGCTCGACGACCCTGCTCAGGACATGTATCCCATGCCTTTAAACGTCCGCGGCAGCGACGACGCCTGGGTCGGGCGGATCCGCCGGGATCGCGGTCGGAGCGGGCTGGCGTTCTGGGTAGGCGCCGACAACCTGCGCAAGGGCGCCGCCACCAATGCAGTGAGAATCGCCGAGAGCCTGTTGGAAAAGGGCTTTATAGAATAACCACCCATGTTTTTTCCATACCGGGATGACAATCCAGCGCGTTCTTTCCCCTTCCTGACCATACTTATTATACTGGTCAACTGCAGTCTTTTTATCCTTCCTGCCTGGCGCGGCAATCTTGCAGCGCTGGTCCCAGAGTACGGCTATACACCTGAGCATTTCATATTCAAGCCCCTGAGCCTCTTCACTTCCATCTTCCTGCATGCCGGCATCCTGCATCTCGTCAGCAATATGTGGTTCTTATGGCTCTTCGGCGACAACGTCGAGGACGATTTCGGGCGAACGCGGTATCTCGCTCTATATCTGCTTTCGGGGGTCCTGGGCAACCTGTCGCACGGTCTGCTGACCGGCTTCTTCACTTCGCAGGTATCGGTAATCGGAGCTTCAGGCGCCGTGGCGGGCGTCATGGGAGTTTATCTGGTGCGGTACTACCAGGCGCGGATAAACTGCGTGTTCTTTCTGGTCTTTTATCCGGTGTTCTTTCGGATTCGGGCTTTGTGGTTCATTGGCTTGTGGTTTTTGTTTGAGTTTTTTGCGGCGTTCTCGTCCAGCGGCGACCACGTCGCCCATTGGGCGCACGTGGGCGGGTTTCTGACCGGCTTCCTGTGGGCGTTGAAGAAGAATGAGTTGTCGTTGCGAAGAAGAAGGGCGGAGTATTGAGAAAGAATGGACATTGTGGACTCCATGGACAGTCTGGACGCATAGAGTCAACCGCATCCATTGTGTTCACATCGTCCATAAAGTCCATACCTGTTTTTTTCAGCTAAAGGCATTACTCCCACGCAGTTAACATACGTTGACGCCATCGAGTCGCTCAATGGCTTCATCAACTTTGAGCGAGTCAACGAAGCCCGCGACCGCACCACCCCTGATGACATCGCCCGTTTCGCTCGTCTCCTCCACCAGTTGGGTGAGCCTCACCGGCGTTATCCGGTCATCCACGTCGCCGGCACCAAGGGCAAAGGCTCGGTCGCCGTGTATCTAGCGACCATCCTGACGCGCGCCGGCTATCGCGTGGGACTTTACACCTCGCCGCATCTGGTGACCGTCCGGGAGCGCATCCGCATCGACGGACGAATGATTTCCCGCGAGGACTTCGCGCGGTTCTACCGCCGACTAAACGATCTGCCGGTCGAGTACCGGATCGGATCCAAAGCCGCTTTCCGCACCGTGTTCGAACATTTAACAGCCTTGGCGCTGCTGTATTTCGCGGCGAAAAAGGTGGATGCCGCGGTGGTGGAAGCCGGACTGGGCGGGCGGCTGGACACCACCATCGTGGTTGAGCCGGTCGTCAGTGTAGTCACGCCGATTGGCTTAGACCACATGCTAATCCTCGGCGACACAATACCGCAAATCGCTTGGGAGAAATCCTTCGTCATCAAGCCCGGCATCCCGGTGGTGCTGTCGGTTCAGACACCGGCAGCCCGTCAAGTGCTGGAAGCGCGGGCGAACGAGGTGGGAGCGCCGTTGTTTCAAGCCCCCGGGAGAACGGAATTTCAAGACATCCGGGAAGGTCTGAGCGGGTCCAGATTCAAGTCTTCGCGGGGCGGTCTGCGAAACTTTCTCCTGCGCACCCCCTTGGTTGGAGACTATCAACTTGGCAACATCTCCACTACCTTGACAGTGGTGGACGTTCTGCGCTCCCTTGGCTGGATTATCACCGATGAGGCTGTGGCGATGGGTCTGCGCCGGGTGCGCTGGCCCGGACGTCTGCAGGTGCTGAGCCGAAAACCGCTCATCATCATCGACGGCGCGCATAACACCCTGTCAGCTACCGCCGCGAAACAGGCGCTGGAGAAGCTTTGCCCGGGACAAAAGTGGCGGGTGGTGTTCGCGGTGATGAAGAACAAGCAATACCCGGACATGATAGAAGAACTGAAGACTGTGGCGGATAAATTCTATTTCTGCCCTCTGCAGTTTCCCAAGAGCTGGACCGAGGATATAGCGCGAGAGATGCTCCCCCGCCTGACGGCGGCGGGAGAGTGGTTTCCCGACGCGGTTTCGGCCTACCTGCGAGCATTGAAGGACTGCGCCTCGAACGGTCGGATGCTCGCGGTCGGTTCACTGTATCTGGCGGGCGAAATACTGCGGCATCGGCAGGGTTTGCCCCCGCCGACCGCGGATGGCCGCCTCGACGCGCGGACATAGAAGAAGGATTTGCGAAATTACATTCCTTTGTGTATATTATTTCACTAAACTTTTCCCAAATCTTTTAAAACCCATGGCCATCGTCATTCGTGCCTGCCGCGAAGAGGACTTTCCGTCGCTAATTGCTGTCTGGAAAGCCGTCGGCTTGACGCTGGGAGCGTCGGATACCCCTGAAGAACTGAGCCGACTGCTGCAAAGGAATCCTGATACTTGCCTGGTTTTGGAGGAAGACGGGCTAATTAAAGGCGGCGTCATGGGCGGATTCGACGGCCGACGGGGCTTGGTGCACCACCTGGCGGTCAGCTCGGAATCTCAGGGACGCGGTTACGGGCGGGCTTTGATGGAGGTCCTGGACGCCCGCTACCGGCAGATGGGAGTGGTAAAATACAGCTTCTGGATCGAAGCGGACAATGCCAACGCAGTGGAATTTTATCTGCATCTCGGTTACGAGTTGCGCGACCTCGTCACGATGAGCAAAACGCTAATCCATGAATAATCTTGAAGGCAATCCTGGCGTCAAGAGGTTTGAAACGACTCTGGACGTCAATTCGCTGATAAAAGCCTTTCAGAATTTCAATCAGGCGGCGACGTCGCTGGCGAGTTCATACCAGAAGCTCGAACAGCGCGTCGAGCAGTTGACAGCAGAGTTGGAAGAGAAAGACCATCAACTGTACAGCCGCCTGCGCGAACTGGATCGAGCCTCGCGTTACATCACCACCCTGCTGGACACTATCTCCTCCGGCGTCATCGCCATCGACCTGGACGGGCGCATCACCATGTTCAACCGTATGGCCGGCGAATTGCTGGGGCGCGCGCCCGAAAACGCGGTAGATCGAAACTACGACGAGGTGATGGGCAAAGACTACCTCCAGTCCGGAGCGCTATACACCCTGCATTACGGACCAGAGTTGCGCGCGGTCGAGAAGGTGCTGCCGGCCACGGGCATCCGCGTTGAATCCAGCACCACCTGGGTGGTGGATTCCATGGGCAACCGCGTCGGCTTGATCGAGATGTTCGACGACGTTACTTCCCTGCGGCGGCTCGAGGAGCGAGTCGAACATCACCAGACGCTGGCAGCACTGGGCGAGATGGCGGCGGCAGTGGCGCATGAATTGCGCAATCCCTTGGCGGGCATCGGCGGATTCGCGGCATTGCTGCGAGAAGATCTGCCAGCCCAATCTGACCAGATTGAATTGGTCGAGAGAATCATAGAAGGCGTCCATTCGCTTGACCGCTTGGCCGGTAATCTGTTGTTCCTAACCCGCGAGACTAAAGTTGCGCGGGCGTCGTTCGATCCTCGCGAGCTGGTTCGGGAGGTTGTACTGCTGCTGCGGTCGGAGGTGAAGCAGAAAAAGCTGCCGGTCCGAATCGACATGGTGATGCCGGAGGAGAGTATTATGATGGCGGCTGATAAGGAACTCCTCCGCATGATGCTCACCAATCTGGGGCGCAATGCCCTGCAGGCTATGGAACGCAAAGGCGTCGTTACCTTTCGCGTCATCTGGCGGCTGCTGGCGAATCGAGTCGATTTAATCGTCGAGGACGAAGGCAAAGGCATTCCTCCCGAAAACCTCGACAAGCTGTTCAATCCCTTTTTCACCACCCGCAGCGAGGGCACCGGACTGGGTCTGGCGATGGTCAAGAAGGCGGTGGATCTTCACAAGGGGCAACTGCGGGTGGAGTCGGAGGTCGATATCGGCAGCCGGTTCACCGCCACCTTGCCAATCCGCCATGTACTGCCGCCCGCCCAGCCGCTGTTAGAGGAACAGCCGCCTGATTCCTCTGCGTATCAAAGTTGAGAAACGTCGGTCAAAGTGGCGACGACCTCTTCGAAATTCCCGCTTACTACCCGAGCGCTGTTGTTGGCGGCCGAGCTGCTAGGCCCCGCCTTGATCCTGCTGCTCGGTAGACTCACCCGCTTCACAATCGAAAACCAGCATTACTTCGACCGCGCCAGATCCGAGGGGAAGGGCGTCATTTTAACACTCTGGCACGGTCGGATGCTGCTGCCCATCTACCACCACCGCCGAACGGGAGTGGTATCGCTGGTGAGCCTTCACCGCGACGGGGAGTTCATCACCCGGGTCGTCCGACGGCTGGGCTACGCAATCCATCGCGGCTCGCCCAAGGAGGGCGGTCGGGAGGGCTTTCAGGCTTTGTTGGTGGATTTGAAACGAGGAGCGTCCGCGGCGATGTTTCCCGATGGACCCACCGGTCCCCGACACAGCATCCACGACGGGATCCTGCATCTGGCGCGGCTCTCCGGCGCGCCAATTCTACCGCTGACATTCTCGGCCAAACCATGCTGGCGAGTGAAAAGCTGGGACCGATTCATGATAATGTTACCCTTCAGCCGGGCGGTGATAAGATATGAGGCGCCCATCTGTATCCCGAGGAGTATCAGCAATCCGGAGGAGATGAGCCGGTGGCGGGATTTAGTCCGGGAGCGTTTGACTGCCGTGGAGGAGGCTGTGGACCGGGAGATGGGCATGGCTGATGAGTGAGGAGGCGCGATGATAAAACCGCAGACCTGGCTGTGGCCTCTCAGCATTCCCTATGCCTTGGCGGTGCGAATCCGCAACCGGCTCTACGACCTCAACGCTTTAACCAGCTATGCGGTCGATTGCCCGGTGCTCAGCGTCGGCAACATCTCAGTCGGCGGCGCCGGCAAAACGCCCTTCGTCATCCATCTGGTTGAGAGACTTGGCGAAATGGGTCTCTTGCGGCGCTTCCGAACCGTCGTTCTCAGCCGTGGTTATGGCGGCTCCGCCCGTGGAACTATGGTTGTATCGGATGGACATAGAATCCTGGCAAGCCCCGACACGGCGGGTGACGAACCGGTGATGACGGCGCATTCGCTCCGCAGCGCAGCGGTGTTGGTGGATAGGAATCGATTGCGGGGTGCGAAATACGCCATTGAAGAGCTGAGGGCGGGGCTGCTCATCTTGGATGACGGCTTTCAGCACCGGCGGCTGCGGCGTGACCTGGATATTGTGCTATTGGACGCGGCTAATCCGCTGGGACGAGGCTTTACGCTGCCGGCGGGATTTCTGAGGGAACCCGCCTCTTCGTTAAAACGAGCTGATTTGATTGTGTTGTCCAAGGCCGAAGGCGAGACCGCTGCGCTGGAAGAACGCTGCCGGAAGTTGGAAGTCCTGTTGGGCAAACCGGTGCTGGCGACCCGTCTCCAGCCGCGCACCTGGCGGCATGTCGCTGGAGGTGAACTGTTCAGTGTTGAGCAGGTCGCGGGGCGGAAGGTGTTTGCCTTCGCGGGCATCGCCCGACCGGAGTCGTTCTTCAGTCTGGTGACGCGGCTGGGAGGCGATTTGATGGGTAATGCAGCGATGCCCGACCATTGCCGGTACAACCGAGTCCAGATAGATTACGTATCGCGCCGGTTCTTCGAAAGCCGCGCCGAATGGATGGTCACCACCGCCAAAGACGCGGTGAAACTGCCTTCGATTATGAAACGACTGCCCGCATTTTACCTGGATCTGGGAATGGAAACGGCGGTGGGCGGACAGTTGCTGGATGAGAGAATGAGAACGATGCTGAAGAGCGCGCGAACTTAGATCCTTACGAATTGAGCGGGAGATTATGTTTGAAAAATGAAAAATTAACTATATATTGATCATTTCAAATTCTTTTTCATCAGAAGGACGTTAACGAAGATGCTTAAACCCCGTAAGAGCCTGACCAGGAAACAGCTAAAGGAAGACAAGCTGCTGCTTTTCGTCGCCAAGGTTCAAGATCAAATGAGCCGCAATTGGAAGCCGGTAGTGTACGCAGTACTGGCAGTGGCGGTGGTTTTTGCCCTATATAAATTCTTTGATTGGTCGCGCAAATCCAACGAAGCCGAAGCCGCGCTGCTGGAACTGAAAGCTCGCGCATCGTACCAGAACGGCAACGCCGACGAAGCCATGAACCAGCTCGAAGCGGTCTTGAGCGATTATCCCGGCACGCCGTCGGCGGTTGAGGCGTTGTTTTTAAAGGGGCGAATTTATCAGGAGCGGGGAGAATACATTCAGGCTGAGGAGATATTCAAGAAGATTGCCGCCCGCGGCGATCAACCCTATTTAAGCTTCGCTGCGAATTACAGCCTCGGCACTATCGCTGCAAGCAGAAAGAATTACGAGGAAGCTGCCAAGCGCTATAAAGCCGCAGCAGCGCGTTATCCCCGTCATTTCAACGCCCCCGCGGCTCTGGTGGAGGCGGGCGATTGCCTGCGAAAGATCTCCCGCTACACCGAAGCTAAAGATATTTACAACAAGGTGATAAAGGATTATCCCAAGTCGCGG
>CAZCEM010000115.1:0-7011 GCA_964497555.1 uncultured bacterium | reverse complement strand
CCGATGCGGTCGTTGTTGACCACCTGCGCCACCGGCAGATGCCAGCGCTGTGTCAATGGTTCGATGTTGGCGACGTCGGGGAAGACCCGCTCCAATGACCACGTCAGCGGTCCGTTGCCATTGTTGGTGATGGTGAGCGCCAGTTCCTGCGAATCGCCGGGAGGCAGAGCCTGGTCGATGCGATTTTGGCTGGGAGAGCACACCGAATGCAGCAGCACGAAATCCTGCGCCACCTCTTCACCTGGGCCCACCACCACTTCCCGCCGCCATAAAGGCAGAAAGTCCGGCTTGGTCACTAAGAGGTCATAAGTCCAGGAAGGGATGTCTTCGAAAACATACCGACCCTCCCCGTCGGTGACGGCCTCAAAGCCGAAGTAGTCCACCGTTACCGCCGCGCCTTCGATAGGGCTGTTATTTCGCGCGTCGGTAACCATGCCGAAGAGCTGACCGAATCCCTCCACTACGAAGATGTGAATGGATATCCGCACGTCTCGGTGGTCGGGGTCGTTGGTCACGATGCTCACCTCGCGGTCATATTCGCCTAATTCCAGACCCTCGGTGGCGGCGGTGAAGGTTACATCAACAAACTCGCCCGGATTTATGTCGCCTTCCGCGGGATCGAAGCTCAGCCAGTCTGGTTCTTCGCCGAGATCCGTAACGGTGAAGTTAAGATTGTTGTGTTCGCCTTCCTCAGCGCGGTTGAAGATCCTCAGAACGATATTTCTGTCATCTCCTGTGGGAACAGGCCCGAACTCAATCATTTCACGGTCAGCGTCATATACGCCATAGACTTCTTCGTAGCCGTCGTCATAGACGTAACCGACTTGAGTGGCCCAGTTCCCGCCGGCCCACATATTGAAACCGTCATGCGCCAGCCCCTGGTGCGGATAGTCGGTCTGGTTGGAGCGAAACTCCCGTACAACCTCAGCGCGGTTGTTCTCCCAATCGATGTTAAGCTGGCTAATATACCCTACCGACATCGCCCAGATGTGACCATCGAAATGCGCGGGCACGTATTCGACGGACACGCATCGACCGTGGTTGATCAACGCTTGGATGTTTGGTCCTTCGTTAACCACCTGCCCATCCATCCTCAGTCGATAGATGCGAGGGGGGTCAACCTGCCATTCATTGTTGCCATAGACGTATTCGCCGTCGGTGCAAAAATCCCAATGTCCGCCGCGCGGCATTTGCACGGTTCGTATTTGCTCGCCGTTTCGGTTATAGACGTGGGCAATGGATGGCTGTGGATGAGCAACGAATTCGTTCACCCAGAGAGCGTTATCCACCGGGTCATACATCAAACCTATAGCGTCGGATTGGTTAATGACGAAATTGCGCTCGACATTGGCGTTCTCCGGATTCAGGGCGAACAACCGGCGGACGCCGGCGCCGCTGCGGGTGGTCCCCCAGATGTACTCGCCATCCCATGCAAGACCAGCATTGTTGGTGTAAGGAAGTTGAAACTGGCGGATAACGTCACCGGGATTGTCGCGCACCGGACCCCGTGGAAGAGGGTGTCGGTTGGATTGAATCGAGGCTTGATTTTGGTCCGGGCATTTAAGAGACGCCGCCGGGAGTCCTTCCGCCCAGTTGGTTTGAATCCAAACTCCGATTAGGATTAAAACCAAAATGCAGCCTAAGAATATGACGGAAGCAGTCTTCATCCCAAATCCTCCTTGAACTGTTGACCTGTTTTAAAAAGCTTTTTTCGTACTGACGCAAAACGCCGCATGCACCGCGGTAAAACTAAACCGTAGGGATAGTGATTCGGTGTGACTTGTTCGGGGAGCAGCGCAGGAAGTATTAACACAAAATTATAATGAATTTCGCATTAAACGTCAATAGATATATGCGTTGAAGGATACAGAGTTTTTCTTGTTCTTTAAAATATCCCCCGACTTCTTGGAGGGTGGACTGAAATTCCGACCTCCAAGAGGCCGAGCTATTTTTGGTTCCTCGCTGTTTCGTGTGGGTAAAGTAAAATTCTGTTCACGTCTTGCTGTCATTCCCGCATTCGAGTCTGTCTAATAATTCGCCAAGCGTCGACAAAATGCCCTTCGCGCGTCATACCGGCGAAAGCCGGTATCCAGTCTGACGTTTGTAACTAATTGATTATACTGCAGTTATTAACTTCTAATCTGGGCTCCGGCTTTCGCCGGAGCGACGTGATTCGAAGAAATTCGGCATTATCATACAGACTCATGCTTGTCCACCCTGATAAAGCAAGATACCAGGGATTTTGTTGTATCTGAAAACCTGTTTGAAAATATCATTAAAGTCAAATCCATGAAAAAATACTTATGCGCAATACTGTTACTGTTCCTGCTCACCCCCGCTCATGCGGACGAAAAAGGCCAACAGTGGCTGACCGCCATTGACAAAGCCGAGACCATCGACCATCTCGAAGGCGTGGTCACCACCACCATCACCACCTCCGGCGGGGAGGTGCGCACCCTCACCGCGAAGATGTGGGCGGCTCAGGGAGGAGACGTGAGCTTGATGGCCTACACCGAACCGCCGCGCGTGGCTGGGGATAAAATCCTCCAGCGTGACAAGGGCGACAACATCTGGTACTACATGAAACGCCGCGACGTCACCCGCCACTTCGCCGGGCACACCCGCCGCCAGAGCGCCATGGGTTCGGACTTCTCCTATGAGGACATGGCTGCCGGCGACCTGCAGGAAGACTACACCGCCACCTTCCTCGGCGAGGAAACGCTGGACAAGACGCCCTGCATCAAGCTGGAGCTGAAGCCCACGGAATCAGGACCTTCTTACGACTATCTCATCCTTTGGGTTGCAAAGGAGGACAGCCTCACTCGAAAAATAGACTATTTCGACGAGCAGGGTCTGATGAAAACTCTGACTATTTCAGACCTGACGGTCATCGACGGCAAGAAAATCGTCCAGAAAATGCGCATGGACAACAAACGGGAAAACTCCTGGACGCTGATGGAATACAAGTCGATCTCGTTCAAGACTCAGCCGCCGGAGTGGTACTTCACCCAGAGCGCGCTCAGCAAGGACATCAAGTGATGGCGAAGCACCCAATCGTAGGTCGGGCCTCCGAGCCCGACCGGGGCGTCATGGTGGACATGGTGGACACTGTGGATAAAGTGGACCGAGGTTTCAGGAAAAGAATCTTCTTGCATTATATTCTGTTCATTCTGCTCATCCTAATAATTCCCTCCGCCTCGGCGATTGAGTTGACCGGCTACTACGAGAACTCCTTCCTGCCGGAGCTTAACGACGACCACGCCAGCCTGCTGGACGCCTCCAAGCTGCGGCTGGACTTCAACCACCCCGCTGAGGACGGTGAGCTGAGCTTCACCGGCAACGTCAACTTCTTCGCCTATCACACATCTGTAACCTACGACCTTAAGCCCTACCTGCCCCCAGCGGTGGTGGATACTCTGAACGCCTGGGACGTGCCGGCTGAAGTCACCTTCGACCGGTTCCGGATGTTGCTGGACAACGCCTTCATCACCTGGGACCAGCGCCCCTACCGGCTGCGGCTGGGACGGCAGCAGCTTAGCTGGGGCAGCGGCTACACCTGCAATCCCACCGACCTGTTCCATCGCAAAGACTTAACCGACCCCACCTACGAGAAGGAAGGCGTCACCGCTTTCCGTGTGGATCGGGATTGGGGCGTCGGCGGCAGCTTGACGGGGGTTTTCATCCCGGCCATCAGTTTCGAGCGAGCCGGATATTGCCTGCGCCTGGCCCACCACTTCAACGCCCTTGGCTACGACGCCGGTCTCACCTTGCATCAGGTCACGGATTCAACCTCGCTGAACACGGAAACGCTGCTGCCGCGAATCCAGCGGCGGCGAGCGGTGGGACTGGACTTCAGCGGCAGCCTGCTGGGCTTGGGCGTGTGGGCGGAAGGCAACTACAATCTGATGGCGGCGGAGGATGATTTCGCGCGGGTCATCGCTGGCGCCGATTACACCCTCAAAAACGGTCTGTATATGATGGCCGAAGCGCTGTACGACGGCCGCGCCCCGGCCAAAGCGCCCTATCCGGCGCTGGACTGGTTGGAGTACTTGTCCTTCGGCGAGCCGGTCGCGCGGTGGCGGTTCACGGGCGGGTTGCAGCGAAATATCACCAGCCTCATCACCGGCAGCGTGTATGTGTTTGGCGGCGTGGATAATTCGTGGCTGGTCGGCCCTCGGCTGGACATCTCGGCGGCTCAGAACGCGGATGTGACGGTGTTCGGAGCGGCTGCTATCGGCGATAAAAACGGGCAGTTCCCACCGGGCAGCTACGGCTTGACGGTGAGGACTACGTTCTATTTTTAGAAGGCGCTTGTCATTCATTAAATCGGGTGATATTTCGCTTGAAATAGCCCCTGTTTATCTCTACATTTTAACATCCTCCCAATCATTCACCTTTCCTCGGTCTCACCCATGAACGTTACTACAGTCTTCGGTATCTTCATCGGAGTTGTCCTGCTGGTCATCGCCATTGGCATGGGCGTGACCGGCAGCGACTTCGGTCGGATTCACGCCGCTTGGGGCATCTTCATCAACATCCCCGGCATTTTCATAGTGCTCGGCGGCACCATGGCCGCCACCTTCATCAGCTATCCCTCGACGCTCATCCGCCGGGTATTCGACAGCCTAACGGTTGTATTCCGGCGGGAACCTCCTTCCCCCCGCCGACTGATATCCCAGATCACCCGCATGGCGGCGCTGGCACGCACCGGCGCGCTGGCGTTGGAAAAGGAAGCTGCCGCCATCCGTAATCCCTTCCTGCGCGACGGCATCCAGATGCTGGCTGACAACTTCACTCCCGAAGAGATCACCGAAATCATGCAGCAGCGCATCGAATTCCGGGCTCGCAAGGAGATGCAGGAAGCCCAGATCTTCCGCACTATGGCGCGCATCGCCCCCGCCTTCGGGATGATCGGCACCCTCATCGGCTTAATCGGGATGCTCGCCAATATGGGCACCGACGAAACCGTCGGCTCCATCGGCGGAAACATGGCGGTCGCGCTGGTTACGACGTTTTACGGATTGATACTCGGCAATATGTTCTTCATCCCCTTCGCCTGTAAGATGGAGCAGCGTACCCGCGAGGAGACCGAGACCATGCGAATGATTCAGGAGTCGATGCGCATGATAGCCGAGAGCTGGCACCACCGCAAGGTGGAGGACTATCTCAACTCCTTCGTGCGCCCGGCGGAACGTCTGCGCACCCGTTTGAGGGAGGCGGAATGAAAAGACCATCCAAACGAATCTTCGGCGGCTCATCCCCTATCGACGAGCCGGAAGCAGGTCAGGACGACTGGCTGCTGTCCTATTCGGACCTGATGACGCTGCTGTTTGCGTTCTTCACCTTGCTGCTGGCGCTCTCGACATTGGATCCGGTCAAGATGCAGATAGTTGCCAAGGCTATGAACGAAGCCTTAGGCGGTGTGTCCACTGAACCCCGCATCACGCTGGCGCAGATTCAGGCGGATCTGGAGCGGATCATCCGCGATGAGGGCTTGCTGTCGCAGGTAAATGTGAACCGCGACAAACATGGTGTGGCGTTGTCGGTGAAGGGCTCGACGTTCTTCTCATCAGGTTCGGCTGAGTTGTTGAGCGAGGCGGAGCCGTTCTTGACGATGATCGCTTCGCTGGTGGGGCGAACACCTTACAAAATCGCAGTGGAGGGGCATACCGACAACGTGCCCATCCACACCGCCCTGTTCCCCTCAAATTGGGAGTTGTCGTCCGCTCGGGCTTCGACGGTGGTGAGGTTTTTCTTGGAACAAGGCTTGGACGCCGGTCGATTTCGGGCGGTGGGTTACGCGGATACTCAACCGGTGGACACCAATCAAGGAAACTTGACCGAGGAAGCCCGAGCGCGAAACCGCCGGGTCGTGATTCTGTTTCTGGATGAGGTGAAATAGGATTGCATCAAGTTCGAAAGTTCGAAAGTTGGAAAGTTGGATTCCAGCTTTCGCGGGAATTGCAACATCTCGCTATCTCGTGAGTATAACCCAAATTAACTCGCTAGTTAGCACCTGCGAAACTTAAGGCATAAACCGGGTGCATTTTCAGACCAATGGTACTGTGTCGGTCGGGCTCGGAGGCCCGACCTACGTGCTTAGAAGAAACATGTCCAGCAAGCTGGACATGACACGCGCAGCCAACAGCGCCTCAACTTCTGGCTGGACATGACTCGCGCCTTAAAGGAGGTTATCATAAAATCTCGAGCATCGTCCCCTGCCCAGAATCCATTTTCATCGTTGTTATATCTTTTAACGATTTTCATACTTGCAAATAATCCTTGGAAACATTATAATTTAAGATTGAATTTGGCCCAATGAAAGGTCGTCCGAGCTGCTTCGCTTAAGTCTTAGGAAGAATGCAGCCTTTAAAGCACGATGTTCTCGCACAGGCTAAATACCCCCGGCGGCGACCACAGCGTTCTCCAGCGCGGCAAGGAAGCCATAGGTTCGGTGTTGGGAATCGAGAGTCCCGAAGGACGGATTCTTATCACCCCCGCCAACTGGCTGACACTGCTGCGGTTGGCTGTCCTCCCCTTCTTCTGGTGGATGCTGTACTCTCCGTCCTACAAGCACCGCTTGATTGCGACGCTGTTGTTCGTCTTGGGAGCGCTGAGCGACTTTTGGGACGGGTGGCTGGCGCGGCGGCACGGACACGAAACCCCCTTCGGCGACTTCATGGATCCGCTTGCCGATAAGCTGCTCGTGCTGTCGGCCTTCTGGGGCATCCTCTTTCGGGAGCCGTTCGGCGTTTATTTCGGAACGTCGCTGTTGTGGATTGTCCTGATAACCAGCCGTGAAACCGCTGTCACCGTCCTCAGAATCTGGGCTATCGAAGGCGGGATGTCGCTGGTCACCAGCTCCTGGGGCAAATGGAAGACCGGCATTCACCTGACGGTGATTATACTGGCGCTGGTTCTTTTCAATTTTAAAGACTTTATGGCGAATATGGACATCTATCCCGGACTGCTGGCTTCGTCTGCCTTTTACTTGTTCCTTGACGTTTTGTT
>CAZCEM010000114.1:0-7083 GCA_964497555.1 uncultured bacterium | reverse complement strand
CGGAACTTGGCTTCAACTATCATTCCGTCGGCGATGGCGAGCGTCAGTTTTACGCGGTCGAAGCAGCCTTCGCCCGAATGTTCGACCTCGCCGACGCCGTCGCAGGGCTCGATTTCGCCCACCCCTCGCGGATTGGTGAAATGGTCAATGTATTTAGACGAATACACTGTTGGTTTCCTTCCGAAGCATGGGTGTTTCGGACTGACAGAATCCTCAGAATATCAATTTATATCCGTTATCTTTGGGAGTCAAGCAGACATCGACGCTTTCTGACCGGAGTCTTCATTCCGAGCGGCATCCAGCTACCACCCGGTTTTCATTCTGACGAAATGGTTGGTCGGTCCGCGTCCCGTTCCTAGGGGCAGAGCCGTTCGGACCGCTTCGGTGATGAATTGTTTGGCGGTCTGAATTGCTGTCAGCGGCGCATCGCCGCGCGCCAAGCCCGCTGTAATGGCGGCAGAGAAGGTGCAGCCGGTGCCGTGGGTGTTTGGTGTATTAAAGAAAGGCGCCGAGAGCAGGTGATGTTCCGAACCGTCGAACACCACGTCAACCGCCTCCCTCTCATCGCCGCGGTGTCCTCCCTTCACCACCACCCATCCCGGACCCAGCGCTCGTATCTCCACTGCGGCTTGTTTCATGTCGTCCATAGTTTCTATGCGGCGGTCCAGCAGCACTTCCGCCTCTGGGATGTTGGGCGTCACGACCATCGCCAGCGGAAGCAGTTCTTCTTTTAGCAACAATCTCGCTTCCACCGACAGCAGCGGGACACCGCTTTTAGCGACCATCACCGGGTCGAGCACTATCCTGGGAATTCCGTACCGTCGCAGCTCCGCCGCGACCGCCGTCACAACTTCCGGGCGGGACAGCATCCCAAGCTTGACGGCGTCGGTGCCGATGTCGTCCAGCACACTGCGGATCTGCGTTGCCACCATGTCGGCAGGAACGTAGTGAATTGACTGCACTCCGACGGTGTTCTCCGCCACCACTGCGGTGACCGCCGAGGTGCCGAACACGCCGAA
Organism: uncultured bacterium; assembly: GCA_964497555.1. Lineage (GTDB taxonomy): Bacteria > Electryoneota > AABM5-125-24 > Hatepunaeales > Hatepunaeaceae > CAZCEM01. Next base: position 6,064 of record CAZCEM010000114.1, on the reverse strand, counting down.
GGCGGTGAAGGTCTTCAAATCCGCCTGAAGACCGGCACCCCCGCTGCAATCCGAACCAGCGATGGTCAAAGCTCGAGGAATCATAAAACTCACTGTTCTTTTGAAATTGCTGAGTCTCTATTTAGGGTCTGCTGAAAAACTCCCGATTTTATTGCTGTTTGCTGCTGTTTTTGGGTTTGAACTCCTCCGTGCTGTCATTCCTGCTTTCGCAGGAATGATGCATTTCGGAGCATTTTACCCTCAATTCGCAATTATCGGACAGACTCTTTCAGTCCACTCTTGTCGGGCGGGACGCCCGACCTACGTGAATCCCATTCTCTTGTCGGGCGGGACACCCGACCTACGCGAATCCCATTCCCTTATCGGGCGGGACGCCCGACCTACGCGCTAAGGAGAAACATGCCCAGCAAGCTGGTCATGCCACATGCTTCGACATAAGAGAGCGCCATTCTACATTCTGCATTCTGCATTTTTACATTTTTTAAGCGGGACGCTTAACTGGCACGTCTCCCACGGACTGTATTCACGTAAAAAGGCAACCTCCCGTTCGCTGTCATTCAGCGACCGCGCTGCTGCCTTTCATACCAAGGTGGATTCAAGGCCTCGCTTTGAGAGTTTCGTCTTCAGAATGTACACGCCAAGGCGTGAACTCTTAACGCGTCTGTTTGAATCCACCTTGGTATCAGCCCTTCGTCGAGACGGTTCATTTGATGCCGATTAATTCTATATCGAAGATCAAGGTGGCATTGGGACCGATGTCCTGACCCGCGCCCGAAGCCCCGTACCCCAAATCAGGGGGCACGAACAACTGCCACTTGGAGCCGACCTTCATCATCTGCAAGGCTTCCGTCCATCCCTTGATGACGCGCGAGACCGGGAAGCTCGCGGTTTGGCCTCGCTTGTAGGAGCTGTCGAACTCCTGACCGTTGATGAGGGTGCCGCGGTAGTGGGTTTCGACTACGTCGTCGGCTTTGGGGATGGGTCCTTTACCTTCGACGATGACCTTATACTGCAGCCCGCTGGGGGTGGTGATGACGCCCTCTTTTTCTTTGTTGGCTGCGAGAAAGGCTTCGCCTTCGATCTTGTTCTTCTCGCCGAGGGCTTGCCGGTCGGAGGCCTGTTTGTTCATCATCTCCTCTTGGAATACGTTCATCAGCGAATCGCGCTGTTCTTTGGGCAGCAGAGGTTCTTGACCGCTCAGACCGTGTTCGATTCCTTCCGCCACGAACTCAGGGAGCAAGTCCAGTTTCTGCTTGAGGAAGCTCTCGCCTACGTCCATGCCGATGCTGTAGCTGATCATCTCCTGCTTGGTCTGCGGCATGACCGCCTTCTTTTCAGCTGTTTTTTGGCAGCCCATCAGAGCTGCCAGGAAAATGAGTAATGCCAGTTTTTTCATGGGAAATCCTAAAAGTAAAATGGATACGAGAGAATAAGCATTAGGAGTCCTATATGCAATCTCCACCGAGCGTTCTATTGTTTGTTCCCCATTTTATTGACAAAAAGCGCCTGTTTCATCTTGATTGTTTCATTAACATGCCGAGAGCCCGCGCTATGTGGAAAAAGAGCCGAATTATGGCATTCAAATTGCAATTCATTGACATTGGATCGCGCCTGCGAGGACGATCCATGGAGATAACCTGTTCAACGGGGGGCTTTCAGCCCCCCGCTTTTTTTTATGCTCTCCTCGTTGCCGGGCCTCCTGCGATTATTTTTCGCACCGCTGTCCCACAAATTCGCATACGATACGCTCAAGGCTTGTGAAATCTCATTTCCGGTTTTACCTTATAGCAAACGGTGAAAATCCCACCTTAGGAGTTTCCATATCCAAGAGCTTTCCCTTTCTGGTTATCCTGTTTTTAGGAGCGCTGTGGCTGCTCGAGGCTGCGGGGACCAAACACCTCCGATTCCAACCGCGGCGCCCCCGGCGTTCCCTATTCGCCCACTCCGGCCGACAGCGCCGTCGAGCAGGCGAATGAAGTCACCCCGAGCTGGATCTTCATTGGTCCCGAAGACGATCCTCTAACCTATGATGCTCATTTCGGCACCACGGGACCTGGCGCTGGACGCGGAAAACTTCATCGCCTACGTGGCGGTGGACATGGAGTGTCTGGTGGCAATAGATGTATCCCAGCCTTCTAATCCCTCGCAGGTCGGTCATCTTGCGCCCGGCGCGAGGGCGCGGGGAGTGTGGCGTACTCGGCCGGCAGTGTGTTTTTAGCGGCGGATGCCGATGGGCTGATGGTGGTGGACGTTTCTCAGCCGGATAATCCGACGCTTCGCGGAGGGGACGTCGTCCCCGACGGCGGAGGATGCGGCGCGGCGGTGGTGGAATTAGACCGGTAGAGGTTTGGCAAATCCCGCTCTCGACGCGATGGGAAGCCCTAAGTCGGGCATGGAGTCCCGAATTACGCGAGATCGCAGGCCTAGACGCGGCGCGACAAGCGCTCAAATGTTCCGTCTATACTGTCCCAAGACTTGTCGGGCTGGAAGCCCGACCTACGCGATTATCCAAAGAGGGCTATTTTCAAGGAGTCACCTTTGAACCGGTCAATATCCCCAATCCAGCCTCACCGTAAGCCCCGCTGCTGGAAGTGGCTGGACGCCTTCTTCTCCTTTTTCACCTTTCGGCGGGATGGCGCCGGCAAAGTAGGTGAGATGTTTTATCCAAAATACGACCCTGAGATGCCGCCTGACGCCACCGCGGATGAGATGATTGCCAAGCTCAGCCAGGAAGGTGTTCAAAAGGCTCTGCCCTACAGGTACAAGAAAACCGAGCATGTTGAGCACATCCTGCTGCTCATGAAAGCCATTGCCTTGAAAAACATCGCCACCTTTGAGGTCAACAACCGCATCGTGAGCCGGCTGCTCGAGCAGATTCTTCCGCCCGATACAACGCTGGATCAGCGCAAACATTACGGGATTTATTACGACAAATGCGAGCCGGACCATAATCAGGTGCGCGCCGCGACCCGCAGCCTGCGGGAGGTCATTCGGCGGCCGTATCTGGCGCAGCTTGCGCCGTGGATGTTTGAGGTGGTGGCGGTGGGCAGTTTCACTACGGTCAGCCAGCACTACGCCACTCAAATACTCGAAATGCTGGGCGTGACCCATGAGGAGATGCGCAAAGCCTTGTTTGATGTAAAAAAGAGCTTCGCGGAAAAACCGTCGGGAGATTCAATCAATGAATGAAACCGAACGTACCTGCGAGCACCGGCGCTGGCGGTTGTGGGAATTCATCGGCGGTTTTTTGTCGGTGTTCCATTTCCGGCCCTGGCGCGACCTGACGATGGGTCGCAAAATCCTGCCCCGCCTCAGCGCCGAGCCGCCGCTGGTCACCCTCGACAAGCTCGCCCAAGGCGAACTGCCCCCGGAGATTATCTACCCAATTTCAGATCCCGACGCCGCTGAGGGCATGATTGAACTCTTTCGGGCGGTAGCCTTGAAAGACGGGATAACTTCCGAGCATGAGCGCGAACAGGTGGCTGAATTTCTCAATATTCATCGCTCGGCGAAGTGGGACGACGCTTATATCGAAAACCTTCTGAAGAAGTTCGGCGAACCTTCGGACGAGACGCCGAACATAAAAAACGCCAGCTACGTGGTTAAAAACCGTTCGCCGGAGATGTTGAGAAGGCAGTTCCTGACTGCTCTATATCGCGTGGCGCATAAGGATGGAATTACCGGTCCCGAACGGGCGGCGGTGGACGACATCGGCGAATGGCTGGGGCTGCCCTACGCGGTGATTCGGCAGATTTCGCTCTCGTCCCGAAGGGATAAATCATAGATCCTCGTCGAGGATAAGCGTTCCGCTTGTCAACCGGGACCTCTAACCTACGCGGCAATCCTCCCCGTCTTGGAGGGCGGACTTTCAGTCCGCTCTTGACGGGCTAGGAGCCCGACCTACGCGGCTAAGAACCTCACTCAACTCCGCTTAATCCAACCAATTTCTCATGTCGCCCTTTCCTCAGTTATGATTATGTCCTCCGGCTTGATTCTTGCTAAATATGCTGCAAGTGAAATTTTTGCCGCATCCACGGTGTATGAGGCAAAATTCCCCCTTTCAAATCTTAGGATAAGGCGCTTTCATGCCGGAAACCAACCAGGAAAAGACCGAACAACCCACCTCTAAGAAACTGCGCGACGCCCGTGAGAAAGGCAACGTCGCTCAGTCTCACGAAGTCGGCAATGCGGTAGTATTGCTGGTTGGCATGTTGTTGCTGCTTATGATGGGCGGTCAAATCATGACGGGGCTGAAAACCTCCAGCCGCTCCATCTTTTCCAATCTGAACGCCTTCGACCTGACCGCTCACAGCGTGCCCCTGTATTTCCGTTCCGGCGTCTTTTATCTGATGAAGCTCTTGGCGCCGTTCTCGCTGCTGGTGATGATTCTGGCGGTCTTGACGCGGCTGATTCAGAACGGCTGGGTGTTCACTGCCAAGCCCCTTGAGCCGAAGCCCGAAAAATTGAATCCCTTCACCGGCATCAAGCGTCTGGTCTCAGCGCGGGGGATGGCGGAGATGGCGAAAGGCGTCCTTAAACTGCTAATCATCGCCATCATCGGCTACTATACCATTAAAGCCGCCCTGCCCGGATTCATCAAGTTCATCGACGAAGACACCGCCTCGGTATTATCTATAATTTCGTCCACGGCCTTCGGACTGGGGCTGCGCGCCGGCATCGCCATCTTGATACTGGCGGTTCTAGACTATCTCTTCCAGTATTGGCGCCATCACAAAGATCTCATGATGAGCAAACAGGAGCTGAAGGACGAACTCAAGCAGACCGAAGGCGACCCGTTGATAAAGTCCCGCGTGCGCGAGATTCAGATCAAGCTGTCGATGCACCGGATGATAAAGCAGCTTCCCACCGCCGACGTAATCGTAACCAATCCCACCCGCGTGGCGGTGGCGTTGAAGTATGATCCAACCACTATGAGTGCGCCGAAGGTGATTGCCAAGGGCTTGAGGCTGGTCGCTGAGCGGATTAAAGAAATTGCCCGCGCCCATGACATCCCCATCATCGAGGAGCCGGAACTGGCGCGGGCGCTGTACAGAACCGTCCCTCTCGGCTGGGAGATTCCCTACGACTTATATCAGGCGGTTGCGGAGGTGCTGGCGCTGGTTTATCGCCTCCGGGAAGCAGTGCGCTGACATTATATAATAACGCTCTGAGAAAGACGGATTCGAATTAGAAAACCCTTGAATTTACTTAAATTATTCTTCATCTTATAGTTCAGCTTTTCAGGTTGGTTCAGGAGGGATGGAGGGTATAGACAGGATGGACGGCTACGATAAAGCGACGGCAGCGGCTGGCTCTTGAATCACAATTTTGCTTTCCGGTGGCATAGGGGTTGCTAAATTTGCCGATTACAGAGTTCTCTGTACTCTAAGCGGCAGATTTTGCCGCTGATGTGTAGTTGGTTCTTAATGGATCTGCGTTGAACGAACAAGTCGTAACCAGCACTCTGATTGAGCGCGTCATCCCCCGCTCCGACATCATCATCGCGGCGGCGGTGATCGGCGTGCTGGTGCTGATGGTGTTCCCCATCGCCACCCAGTTGCTGGACGTGCTGCTGGCGGTCAACATCACCATCGCCCTGCTGGTGCTGCTGATGTCGATGTACGTGGTCGAGCCGCTGCATTTTTCGGTCTTTCCGGGGCTGCTGCTGGTACTGACCCTGTTCCGGCTGGCGCTCAACGTGGCTTCCACCCGGCTGATACTGTCGGACGCCTTCGCTGGACGGGTGATAGAGGCGTTCGGCGAGTTCGTGGTCAAGGGCAACTACGTCGTCGGTCTGATAATTTTCCTTATCCTGGTGTTGATAAACTTCATCGTCATCACCAAGGGCTCAGGACGCATCGCGGAGGTCGCGGCTCGCTTCACCCTCGACGCCATGCCCGGCAAGCAGATGGCAATTGACGCGGACATGAACAACGGCATCATCAATGAAGCCGAAGCCCGCGAGCGACGGGAAAAAATCCGTCGGGAAGCCGATTTCTACGGCGCCATGGACGGCGCCGCCAAGTTCGTCCGCGGCGACGCCATCGCCGGCTTGATCATCACC
>CAZCEM010000113.1:0-7087 GCA_964497555.1 uncultured bacterium | reverse complement strand
TCGTGGATTCCCGCTTTCGCTGGAATGATGCGCCTTCGTGGATTCCCGCTTTCGCGGGAATGATGCGCCTTCGTGGATTCCCGCTTTCGCGGGAATGATGCGCCTTCAGCGCAAGAGCGGACTGATAGTCCGCCCTCCAAGAGGTGGAGGAAGGGCTTTCACCCCCCTTTGTATTGCCCCCTTACATGCAGGGGGGAAAAGTCGGGCGAGACGCCCGACCTACGCGGTAAGAGGGGGAAATTTTCTGGGAAACCCCCATGCTGCGAGCAGCATAACAAAAAATGAAAACAACCCCCGTCCATACCGTCCATTTCGTCTAGATCTTCTTTAATGGATGAGTCTATTTTCAAGGGAAGTTGCGCCTTATAGCCTATCTTCCCGCTGTCGGCGCTCATCATCCTTGGTTTTCTGAGCCTCCATCTTTTCTTTGATCTCCTCCAGACGATTGCGATAGCTCTGGTTGTCGGGATGCAGCATGATTAAATCCTCGTACATCTCGACCGCTTGGTCGTAATCTCCCTGAGAAGCATACAGTTCAGCGCGGGTTCGGGTGATTATCCGTTTCGACTTGCGCTTGGAGCTATCCTCGACCTCGTCGGTTTCAGACTCGGTGGAGACGTCGCTTTCGGTTACCTCCTTAGCGATCTGGGCGAGTAGCTTCCGTGTTTCGTCATCGGTCTTTTGCTGGAGGGATTGCAGCTTTGAACCTCGGTCTTGACCAACGGGAAATTCAGCGTACTTCTCGTCGCGAAGTTTCACTTTTATGTTGGGCAACTCTTCCTCCGGCATTTCCACCGGCTCTTCGGACTCCGGTTCCTCAGCGCTGAATGGCTCAATGCGGAAGGCTCGCGGCGGTTCGGTTTCCGCGATAATCTCAGCGGCGCCGGACTCCGGCGTCGAGGGCGGCAGAGGCGCCCGAGTTGGTTCAGTATAGACCACCGGCGGCGGCTCCGACTGACGGGTAGGAGGCGGAGAGACCGGTGGAGCGGGCACCTCTTGATAAATCTCAAACATGCCGGCTTCGGTCTTCACACTCTGACGAAACTCCTCGACCGGCGGGGCGGGTTCCTCGGGTGCTTCAATCTCTTCGAGGGGTGGTTCAGTCGCCGCTTCGACCGGCGTCGGCGCAGCTTGCGGAGTTTGTGAAGGCCGGAATTCCCGACTTAGGGATTCAACCACAGAGCGCAGACGCGCTTCTGCGTCAAGCGCAGCCGAAGGCTGTTCAAGCTCCGGCGTAATAATCTCTAATTCTTTTTCCACCGCCGGATGCTCCTCCGGCAGCGCGTATTCAACCGCGGCGGCCGGAGCCTTCACCGGTCTGGGTTCCTTCCGGGATACACAGACTGAGTCAAGGAAGCCCTCGTCGGGGTAATTATCAGGAAAATCGGGCAGTTCCACGCTTTCAAGGCCAGGATCTTCACGGAGTTCCGGCGGCAATAGGTTGTTGTCGCGCAATATTCGCATCAATTGCTCCGGATGTTGCCGGTGGGCTTCTTTTAAAGTGTAAAACCCAGCTTTAACTGCCAGCCGGCACAGTATCTCGTTGTGCTCCATCGAACGAACCTTGCCGTTCATCATGTCGAGCAGGGAAAGCGAGATTATGTGATAATAGTATTCGTCGTAGTTAGTCACCTCCAAGGCGAGGTCGCTGCAGCGGGCTTGGGCGTACTGGTTGGCGGGGTCGATTTTCAAGGCCCTCTTGAAAGCATCCAGCGCTTCGTGTCTTTGTTCGAGCGACAGGCAGAGGTTTCCCCTCACCACCCAGCCGCTGGAATAATCGGGGTGCTGCGATAATCCTTTGGCGAGGATTTTCTGCGCTTTCTTATGTTTGCCCAATTCGATGTAGTAGTCGGCGATGCGGGCGAAGAGCAGAGGCTGACGGACGGCTTCCTTTTCCAGAAAAGCCAGCCGCGCTTTTAGAACCTTCGGATTACCGATTGATAATGCCATCGTCCGTCCTCCCTTTGAGGTGGATTGAGGGATTTATCCGAGACGCCACGACCGCCGGCGGCGTAGATAAAGATAAATGCTGCCGCGCCGGAGGACGGACTTTCTGTCCGCCCCCTGTTAAGCGGGAAACATGTCCCGCAAGCCGGACATGCCACGCCTTGAGAGCTGGCGCCTTTTACCACGGAATAAGTTAGGGAAAAAATCGGTCCAAGTCAATGATCCTAATCCAGCGATAAGGCAGCGCAGGATGTCCTTCTATTCAGAGGGGCAGATAATACTTTACATCTGCTGTCATTCCCGCTTTCGCGGGAATTGTCATGGTGGCTTCCCCACCACGAAGGATGAAAATCGCCTCAGCCGTAGGTTGTGGACGCCCTGCGGCACACTGATGGTCGGGCTCGGAGGCCCGACTTACGCGCTTTGAAGGGGCTATTTTCTGGGAAATGACAGCGAATGACCAAATGATATTGCACCAAGTAATAATGAGTTGGAACGGCCATTCCTCGCTTGATTAAGGCTCAACTATTCCGTGCTCTTAGGCAGCGGCAGGATGCGTTTCAGATTCGCCAGCGCCAGCTCGTAGTCAATCCGGGCGCTGAGCGCTTCCCGGCGGGTGCGGATGAGTTCCAACTGGCTGTCCAGCAAATCGCGGGAGTTGGTCAGCCCTTGCTCAAACCGCTCGGTCGTTATCTTGGCGCTCTTCTCGGACAACGACAGCGCCGCGGAAGCGATGCGAATCCGGTCCTTAGCTAGATCCAAACTGCGCAGGGCTTCCCTCAAACCAGCGGCGCAGCGGTCGAGGCTGACCTGAAGGTCGATCTCGGCTCGCCGCTGCTGGGCTTTCAGCTCCTGGATCCGACCCGAAGTCGTGCCAAATCCGATGAGTGGCACTTCCAGATGCAGGATAATCCCTAAGTTGCGGTCGCCGGGTTTGTCGAGGTCATTAAATTTTTCCCGATAGGTGTCAATCTCATAGTACGTTTGCAGCGAAGCGCGCACCCGCTCTGACCACTGAGCAGCGCGCGTCTGTAAGTCGAGCCTTTCGAGATCCAGCCGCTCGCGGAGCATTTCCAGACTCTCACCGTCCAGCCGCAGCGAGGGAGTAGCGACGGAGTCCGCGAGGTCGATGTCGAACTCAACGACCACCGGTTGTTCAAGCGGCAGACCCAGCGTGGTTTTAAGCCCCTCCCGCGCCGATTCCAGCGATGCTGCTGCTTGTCGATGCGCTCCCTCCCGCCGCGCCAGATCGACCTGTATCTGCAGCAACTCCACTTCCGGGATAAGTCCAGCAGTGAACTTCCGCCGCGCCAGAGCCTCTGAGGAGCGGCCTGATTCCCGGTCCTGCTCGGCGATTCGCAGTGCTTCCTCGAATGAGACCACCTCGAAGAAGGCGCGAGTGACGTTATAGACTATCTCCCGATGTCTCAGTTCATAGTCCAGCAAAGCTTCGTCGTAGTTGAGCCTTCCAACGCGCCTTTCCCGTCCGACGGGATTGCCCGCAAGCAGCGGTTGATTGAGCAGAACCCGGTTGAGGAAGGAAAACTCCCGGTAGTCGTCGCTGCCTTCGCGGTACCATTCCCGGCGGTAAATCTCGCTGCTCAGGTCTAATGTCGCGCCCCAGGGCAAATCCTGCGATACCTCAACAGCGCTGTTCCAGCGCAGGTCGCCGGTGCGCACGTTGGCGGGAAAGAAATCATTGCTGTCGGGATTCCACACGAGCTGCTCTTGACTGGATTCCCGCCAAGAGGGCAAATCCTGCGACAGTTTTATCTGCGGCAGCTGCCCTCCCCGCGCGATACGCCAGCGCCCCTCGGCCGCCAGTGAGTCCAGTCGAGCCACGCGGATGGCGGGGGAATTGGTCAGTGCCAGGCTCAGCGCCTCGTCCAGTGACAGCCGCAGAGTATCCTGCGCTGACGCCGCCTCAGCACCCACCAATAATACTACGAAAACTAAGGAAATGGTTGTTGTTTTTAGGTTCATGATTCTTTCAGGAGGCGTTCGCTTTCTGTCATTCCGTTCCGGTCTGGTCAAGAGGTGAAACTACCTTTCCGGTTCTCCAGCCTTTGCCGCTCAGATGATGCAGCATCTCCGGCAGCGCCGTGAGCAAGTTCTCCGTGCCGTGACCGGAATCATGCAGAAGAACTATATCGCCCGGCCGCGCTCGTCTAACGAAGCGTTGGGCGAGTTGAGCGGGCTCAGGAGATTTCCAGTCAGCTAACGATAGAGACCACAAGACGATGGTCAAATCGAGCCGTCGCGCCATTGTCAGGACGACTGAATTAAAGCGACCGAAGGGCGGACGAAACAGGCGGACTTCCCGCTGGATAATCTCCTCCAGCCTCTCGACCGCCCGGCTGAGTTCCATCTCCGCGCCGCGCCTTGAGATGCCCGCCAGCGAACGATGCAGGTAGTCGTGCGAGCCCACCACATGTCCGCGGCTGAGGATTTCCCGTGTCAATTCAGGATGCGTGGAGGCGACTTTGCCCGTTACGAAGAAGGTCCCGCGGGAGGCGTGCCGTTCCAAGATATCCAGAATGCGCGGCGTGAAAGCAGGATCAGGTCCGTCGTCGAAGGTCAAGTAAACTGCGTCCGAATCGCCAAAAGACATCACCCCCGGCAGCAGCCGCCCCGCCAGCCGCGGCAGCAAATCACGCGGTTCCACGCGCCTCCCCCCGGCTGCGGAACCGCTGCCCCTTCCACTCGAACCGACTGAAATGTCCCGCCAGCGCGAAAAGCACCATCGCCGGAGCATGGATAATCTCAGTCACGGCAAACACCCATCCGGTAAAAACCTCACCAAACAGCTGCACTCCGCAAAGGAACACCGTCAGATCCAACGCGACTTTCAAGCTCGCTGCTGACAGCCACCAACTCCAGGGCGCGCCCATTAAAATCAGCAGCGGTCCTGTCGCCAATGCCAGCAGAAACAAGAATATCCCCATCAACGTCAACTTCCTCGACCAGGCGTAATGCAGCCCCTTCGAGCCCCACCGCGCTCGTTGATGCCATAACTCCCGCAGCGACTCGGCCGCTCGGGTTGGCACCACCGCGTCCTCGCCCGTCACCGCCGCGACGCCGCCAAGAATCGTTGCAGCCTTCGCAAGCAGCAGCTCATCATCGCCGGAGATAAACTGTCGCACACCGGCGTATCCGCCCGCCTTCTGGAAGAAATCCCGCCGGAAAGCCAAGCTGGCGCCGTTGCCGGTGAAAGCAAAGCCGTCGGCGGCCAGCCCCGCGGCGCACAGACCGATGGACTGGAAATCCAGCGCCTGCATCCGCTGCCATAAGGGCGGTCGGGCGCCGATATCGAATCTGGCTTGCCCGATTGCCATCTTCGCTCCGCCAGACAGCCCGCTGACCAGTTTTCGCGCCCAGCCGCGCGGCGGGCGGCAATCCGCGTCGGTGGCGGCGATGACGTCCCCGGCGGCGGCTCTGACAGCAGTCTCCAGCGCGCCTTTCTTGGGGCTGCTCCCCGCCGGGACGGAAGTCTGACGCAGCAGTCGGATGCGCGGATCCGCGCGAGCCAGTGTCTCCACAACCGCGGCGGTGCCGTCGGTCGAGCGGTCATCGACGACGATTATCTCAAGCCTGTCGGGGGGGTAGTCCTGCGCTTGGACAGCTTGAATAGTTCTGCGGATAAAGGACTCTTCATCCCGCGCGGCGATGACCACCGAGACCGAGGGGAGTTCGTCGTCGGGAAGCGACCGGTGCGGTTGTCGTCGGAGACGATTCAGCCCTCGAAGAATCCGACCGATGAAGTACAAATAGGTCAATCCGCCCAGGAACAGGAGGATTTCCCAGAGCAGTATCACGTTTCAACCTTCGTTTTCAGAGAGCCGATGGACAGCCGGCTGGTGAAGGGAATTCCAGCCAGCGCGGGAATCAGCACGTTCACTGTAAACATCAGCATCGAGGCGTTCAACGCTGCAGCTTCTGACACATTAAAAGCCCCGAAGTACGTCATCGAGGCGAGTTGGTCCAATCCCAGGTCGCCGATGGCGATAGGCAGCGCAGTTTTGGTGAAGAGGGTCGCGGCGGCGCCGCGGATGCTGGAGATGGGATCGAGCGCCGCGAAGCCTTGAATAAACAAGAAATACTGCGTCTGGAAGACGGCATAATAAGCGAGGGTGTAGAGCAGCATCCGCCGGGCTTGCGGGGCGCTGAACCGGTCCAGTCCCCCCAGCAACTGCGCGATGCGCCCCTGCCGGGGAAAGCTTATCTGAATCGCATAGATGAGGCTGCGCACCGGTCGCGGATCCAACGCCAGATACAGCAGGATGAGGTCTCCGATGGTCATCAACCCAATCATGGTAAAGAGCAGATAGCCCCGGAGGTGCGCCAGAAACCACGGCAGCGTCAGCAACGCAGGCAGCCCCACAGCAATGGCTATGCCGAGGTTGTAGAATTTGTCGATAATAGTGAGTCCCACCAGGCGAAGCGGGGGGGTGTCTTTGATGAATAACGCCCGGCTGTATTCTCCAATGCGACCCGGAGTGACTATACCCAGCGACAGCCCCGCCAAGAGCGAGCCTATGGTCTCGTGAAACCGCGCCTCCGGCTTCACCAGCCGCACCAAATAGCCCCATTTCCGCTGCTGGATCCAAATGTTCAGCGGCATCAACGCCGCACCAGCCGCGACCAATCCGAACTGCGCCGACTTCAGCGCCTCCCATATCGCCTCAAATTTGACCATGAAGAAAATCACGGTCAACAGCGCAGCCGCTGCAGCGATTTTCAGAAGGAAGAACGGCCTTCGTCTCATCGACACACCCAGTTTTCAGGCATATACAGACGTCTCAGACCTTCAGTGCAGTTGCGGCACATCGGCAAGCCGTCGCGGTCCGCGCTCACCGCCCGCTGAAAGCGGCGCGCGGCTTCACCCCGCCAGATTTCCCCCAGCGGCTGACGAAAGACGTTGCCGAAGACATACTGTCCTTCGCTGTCGAAGCAGCAGGGCAGCACGTCGCCGTTCCAGGCGATGACCGCCGACCACACCAACCGCCAACAACCTTCCCGCGTTCGATCAGTTGTCAGCCGCTCCCCATCCAGCCGATACCGCCACAGCCGCCGGTCGTCAGGTAGGAGCGACAGCGACTCATCGAGACGGTCGGGATGTGTTACGCGCAGGGTTTTGAAT
>CAZCEM010000112.1:0-7220 GCA_964497555.1 uncultured bacterium | reverse complement strand
AGGTTCTCCGCGTAGGTCAACCGTCTCGGTTGACAAGCGAGACGCTTGTCCTATGCGACCTATTTTCATGTTCCGTGGTGGGGAAGCCACCATGACAATTCCCGCGAAAGCGGGAATCCAGCCCCAAATTCCTTTGGATTCCAGCTTTCGTTGGAATGATGCGTCTTCGACGCATTTTTTCACTGTTCCAAAGAAAATGCACCCCTTAATAAACTGATTTAGGTCTTAAATCCCTTTTACATAAACTCGAGAAGCTCCATGCGTCGCGAGATACCGTTATTCATAACGTTCATCATCGGCGTGGTGCTGGTGGTGTCGTTGTTCATCCCCCATGTGCCGTTCCCCAGCCTCGAACATGAGTTCTCGGTGTGGTTTGACCTCATCGCAGTATTCGCGTTTGTTCTTGGAGGAGGCAACCTGCTGCGGGTACACGTCGATAAAATAACCCGCAACCACCCGGATAAGTTTTACAGCCTGGTATGCATCTTCGGCTTTCTCTTCATGCTGACTATCGGCTTGCTGAAGGTAGGCGGCGACCCCGGGCTGCGAGGCAACTACACCGCTCCGGGCACCTGGTTCCAGTTCATGTATGACGCGGTGTTCACGCCGTTGTCCGCCACTGTGTTCGCTTTGCTAGCGTTCTTTGTGGCGTCGGCGTCATATCGGGCTTTCCGTGCGAAGACCGCCGAAGCCACCGTCCTGTTGCTGGCGGCGTTCATCATTCTCATAGGCCGCACGCCGCTGGGTTATTACTTGACGTTTTGGCTGCCCGAACCGCTGCAATTCCTCCATATCCCGACCTTGTCAGCGTGGATTTTGGCGGGACCGAATATGGCTGCGCAACGAGCCATCATGATAGGTATCGCGCTGGGCATCATCGCAACCTCCATGAGGCTGATTCTAGGCATTGAACGCAGCTATCTCGGACAGGAGAAGTAACATGGCGGAAAAGACCTTCATCGAGAAGATGCAGAAGATCGACCGCCGCATCATCTTTCTCTTGATCGCGCTGGCGGTGATTATACCCATGATGCTAAATCTTGTCTTCGTAGTGCGACCTTCACCCATTGTGGAGTCCATCTTCGAGAAGATTGAGAGCATGCCGAGCGGCTCGAAGGTTTTATTATCGTTCGACTATGGACCTTCGACCGTGCCGGAGAATCAACCGATGGCTGATTGTCTAACGCGGCATCTGATGATAAAAGGACACAAAATCTATATAATGGCATTGTGGCCTACCGGAGACCCCCAGGCGAAGGTGACCATCGACTCGGTCATCCTAAAAGAATTCCCAACCGCTCGATATGGGACTGACTATATTCAGCTGGGTTTCAAGGCGGGCAATCAGGGATTGATAAACGCCATCTTCACCGACCTGAAGGGCATGTACACCACCGACGTCAACGGCACCGACATCAACCAGTTTCCGATGATGAAGGATGTGAACAAGCTGCCCGATTTTGACCTGATACTGGCAGTTTGCTCGGGGAAGCCGGGGATCATGGAGTGGATCCAGTTTGCCGCGGACCGCGGTAATATTCCCTTTGCAGCAGGTGTGACCGCTGTGGAAGCGCCACAGGATTATCCTTACTACCCGGCACAGTTGCTGGGCTTAATGGGAGGACTGCAAGGGGCAGCCGAGCTGGAGGCTGCGGTAGTGCGGGCATATCCGCAATACAAGGACACCGGTTTGACGGCGGTTAAGTTGATGGGGCCGCAAACGGTGGCGCATCTGGTGATCATCTTCTTTGTTGTGGTCGGCAATGTCGCCTTCTTTGTTCAGAGGCGGCGCGACAAACTCGCACGGATGAGGTAAGCCATGCATTTCTTCGACTTTCTTTCGTTATGGATCGGTGCGCTGTTGACGCTGATGATCTTCAGCTTCCTGTACAAGGATAATCCCTTCTACAAGTTTGCTGAGCATCTGTTCGTGGGTGTGTCAGCGGGCTACTGGATGGTGGTGGCGGTTTGGACGACGCTGGTGCCAAACATGCTGGGCTACCTGTTCCCTAACGTGCTGGGTTGGTTCGCGGTGAACGCGAAGGAAGCCGAGCTAGTGATAGCGAACATGTACGTCATTCCCTGGTACACGCGCTGGCTGAGGGTCATTCCGCTGATACTGGGCTTGATGATGCTGACGCGGCTGCTGCCGAAGGGCGCGTGGCTGTCTCGTTGGCCCATGGCCTTCATCATCGGCTTCGCGGCGGGAACGAACCTGACGCGCTATTTGCAGTCGAACTTCATCGCTCAGATTCGCGCTACCTTGATTCCGCTGATCGTCACCCATAACGGACATTTCGCACTGGGGGGAACAATCACCAATCTGGTTGTCGTTTTGGGCGTCTTGTCGGCGTTGGTGTATTTTTTCTTCTCGAAGGAACACAAAGGCTGGTTCGGCGGCACGGCGCGAGCGGGCATCTGGGTGTTGATGATAGCCTTCGGCGCGGCGTTCGGCTACACGGTCATGGCGCGGGTATCGTTGCTGATAGGACGGATCGGGTATCTGGGGGATTGGCTGGGGAGTATGTTCTAACCTTGTGCAAAGTGGCGTCAGTTCCGTCTGTCTGTTATCAAGCTGGATTGACGCCTCTTTCGATGAATTCCCAAGGATACATTCCCGCGGGAGCTTCCTGATCGCAAGGGTTGGACAGATGACCTTCAATGAATTGATTCAACTGCTTGAGAAACAGGGATTTCAACTCAAGTCAGAAAAGGGATCTAACTGATATTATTCCAAGGATGGTTGGCCCAATCTGATTCGGATTGACTATCACGGAGCCAGGGAGGTGGCGCCAGGAACCTTGAATTTCATCCTGAAATCTGCCGGGATCAAAGGAGGAAGATGATGATAGGATTAAAGTATTCGTTGGTGATAGAAGCCACCGAAGATCCAGTTTTCTTCTGCTTTTATTCCCCAGACCTGCCTGGATTCTCCGGCGTATGCAGTTCAGTCGAAGACTGCATCTATAAAGCCAAGTGGGGGATCGAGGAGTTTCTGCAAGTCCTTCGATCCGACGGTTTGTCGGTGCCGAAACCATGCGCCAATCCACAGATTACCATTTTAGACGCCGTTGAGGACTTGGTGTTAGCAACAGCGTGAGTTTGGCAGTTCATCTGTAACTACCCGCCTGATAAGCTGATCTGTCCGAAGCTACCATCTAATTCGTTTATGGGAGCGTTGGTTGCATAGGGAATTGGCTGGGGAGTGTGTTCAAACGAGCCTCAGGTGTCAGCCTTGTTAGTGACACTAACTCGGGTGATGCCTGAATAAGGTTTTCAATACAACTTCAGTTTTCAAAAGGGTACTTGGGTGGAAAAAGTAAGGTTTGTCTATTACGAAGAGGACGAGTTCTTTGTAGGGTGGCTGGAGGACTATCCCGATTACCGCACTCAGGGGATATCACTTGAAGAACTCAAACTGAACCTTCTTGATCTTCTTGATGAGCTGACGAAAGGGGGCATCCCATCGGTACGTCGAGTCGATGAGTTGGTAATCGGATGAGACGGAAGGAGCTTATTCGTGAGCTTTTCACGATGGGTTGCGTGCTGATTCGTCATGGGCAACGGCATGATTGGTTTCAGAATCCTGCGACCAAAGTGTCTCAGCCTGTTGCACGGCATACCGAAATCCCAGACAGTCTTGCAAAGCATATCCTCAAAATGCTGAAGAACTGAACTTTCATTAAGAGCATACTAAACTCCAACAATAAGTTCAATCCATTCTGCATCCTCAACAACGAAACATTAGATTTGACCAATCCCAAACCCAAATCCCTCGGTCGCGGCTTGTCAGCCCTATTGCCAGACGTGAACCTCCCGGCAGAGGCGGAGTCCTCTGCGCGAGCGGTTCAAACCGTGCCTACGCGCGAGATTGTCCCCAATCCCTTCCAGCCCCGCAAGGACTTCAAAGAAGTTGAACTCGCTGAACTGACCGCCTCTATCCGCGAGAAGGGCGTTATACAGCCACTGGTGGTTCGACGCGCGTCAGACGGGTATGAACTCGTTACCGGCGAGCGCCGTCTCCGGGCGGCACAGCGCGCAGGACTGCTGGAAGTGCCAGTGCGGGTGCTTGACAACCTCAGCGACTCCGACATGCTGGAGCTGTCGCTGGTCGAAAACCTCCAGCGCCACGACCTCAATCCCATCGAACTCGCTGAGGGTTACCAGCGTCTGCGCGGGGAGTGGGGCTTGACGCAGGAGCAAATAGCCGGGCGGGTTGGCAAGGAACGCGCGACGGTTGCCAACACCTTACGGTTACTGGATCTGCCGGAAGCCATCCGCAACTCTCTCCGCCGCGGTGAAATAACCGCCGGGCATGCTAAAGCCATTCTGGCGCTGGACGGCGCCGCGCGGCAGAGCGCCCTCTGGAAAAGGATTACTCAGAACCAACTTTCGGTGCGGCAGACCGAGGAACTGGCGCGCGCGATGAACGAGGACGGAGACCGACCAGCTCGTCAGCCTTCGTCTTCCTCAGACTTGGCGCAGATAGTCCTCTTCACCAATCGACTTAAGCAAGCGCTGGGAACGCAGGTCAAGATTAGTCGTAAGGGCAGGAAGGGCAGCATCCGGATTGAATTCTACTCTGAGGAGGACCTGGAGCGGCTGGTGGATCTGCTCTCAACAGAGCGGAAATGAGATTGCTTCATCACCCGTCGGTTGATTCGCAAAGACGAGTTCGAAATGATGAGGCTAATAGTCAGAGAGTTTCACAGCCTAAAATTTCTAATCCCGCTGAAATCCTCGTGAAAAGCGTTGAAGATAGCGGGATTTATCTTTAAACTTAAGGATTGAAAAAACGACCTTACTGGAGAGGTGTCCGAGCGGCCGAAGGAGCACGCTTGGAAAGCGTGTGCAGGGTAACTTGCCGCGGGTTCGAATCCCGCCCTCTCCGCTGAAAACCCGTAAGCGCTTGTTATATAAGGCTTACGGGTTTGTTTGTTTCATAAATAAGGTTCAATGGTTCGGAGTGGCCCAAACGGAGATTTTTACCGTTTATTAAATTTTATTCTTGATTTTCCGAAATTCTTTTACGATATTAGACATAAGGTAAGAAAAGATTTTGCGAGGAGATTTCGAAGATGAGAAAATTCGTCACTCTTGCTTCCTTAGCTTTGCTGCTTTGCACTGCAAGCCTCCAAGCCCAGCTCGTCTGGCAGCCGCCGCTGGGCAATCCCATAAACTTCCCTGACACGGAACTCGGTCAATGGAGTGAAACAGCGTTGTTAGTAATCTGCATGGGCGGTCAGTGGGATATTAGAATGGCTATTGACAATCGCGAGTTCACGGTCGAACCCCCCGCAGCCCGGCTCGTTCCGAATGCAGTCGCCGCATTTACCATTCGCTTCACCCCTCAGGCGGTAGGCCAGCGCCGGGGAGTCATGACCACCGAGGTATTCAGCCCCGACGGGATTGGAATGATCGCCCGAACGAATCTTAGCGGCGTTGGGATTGAAGGCGGTGAGCCTGAGATTCAGGTCGTTCCCCGCGAGATCAATCTGGTTGTCAACGAAGACCAGCGATCCGACTTTGGGGAGATGCGCGTATCGAATGTCGGTGACGCAGCCTTGAACGTCTCGATTCGGTTTGAACCGGCTGCATGGTTGGAGATTCGCGGCAATCTGGACTTCCAGGTTGAACCGGATGACCAGTGGGAGGTTGTCATCGCAACTACTGAGGAGATACCGGAAGACGGCGACTATCAGACTACTATGACCGTTAATTCCAATGACCCCGACAATCCGCGAATCTTTGTCCCCATCAACCTGTCGGTTGATTGGCCTCGGGTGGGAGTGCAGCGGATTGAGCTGGCTCGCGGCTGGAATATGATCTCCACCAACCGCTACTTCGGCGAAGAGCTTCAGGGCGACGACGGGCCCGATATGCGGTTGATATTCGAACCAATCCTGGAGCAGATTCTGCTGATTAAGGACTATGAAGGTCGGTTCGATTGTCCGGAATGGGATTTTTGGAGATTGCTGGTTTGGGATCAGCATCAGGGTTATTTGGTCAAGACCTCCGATCCTACTGCGCTGGAAATAACCGGAATGCCGATTCCACGAGAGACCGAGATCGAACTGAACGCCGGCTGGAATCTGACCGCCTACTTTCCAGATTATCCTATTGCTGATCCATTCCAGGCCTTCCCGGATATCAACGACTTCATCATTCTGGTCAAGGACGGTTTAGGGCACTTCTACGCGCCGGCTTGGCAGTTTTCCAATCTGGAATTTCAGCCAGGGCAGGGCTACCAGTTTAAAATGGAACAGGCCTGCGTTCTTGTTTGGCCGCCTGAAGAAGAGGGAGCAATGCTGGCAGGAGCGCCGAGCCAGACTCATCTGGACACCCCGTCGCATTTTCCCGACCCCGTGAACACTGGCAATAACATGCAGGTGCTGTTTCACACCATCACTGGGATAGATGTTGTCGAAGGCGCTGAAATAGCCTGCTTGACGCCGAACGGTCTAGTTGCCGGTCATACGGTTATCACGGCTGAAGACGAACAATGGGGGATGTCAGTATGGGGCGACGATGCGACAACGGAGGAGATAGACGGATTCCTCACGGGCGAGCCTCTTCGGTTCATGTACTGGGATGCCGAGCACAACTGGGAACTTGAGGTAGCCTATGAGGTGCTGGAAGGCGCCGATACCTTTTCCGTCAACGGCTGGCTGGTGGCGGGTGTTACTGTCGGCGTGTCCAATGATGAAGCGGTTCTGCCCGCCACCATCAGGCTTTATCCCATCTACCCGAATCCTTTCAACTCGAAGGCTGTCGTCCAATTCACGCTGGCAGCCGCGGGAAAATACAGCTTGACCTTGCATGACGTCGAAGGTCGGATAGTGAAGAGCCTCAGCAGCGGCGTCGCGGCGCTGGGCTGGCATGAAGCGGTAATCAGCGCTGAAAACCTGCCGACAGGTGTGTATTGGGCACAGCTATCGACGCAAGGTCAGAGCTTGAGACAGAAGGTGGTCTTAATTCGATAGCGCAGAAGTGTGAAAGAACGGTGGAAGTTCATACTTCCGCCGTTCTTTATCATCGTCGCAAGGTTTTATTTCAGCTTATTGTCAATATTCATTGAGTTCGGATGAAGCTGGAACTTTGAGAATTCAGTAACATGATTATTGAAGTTTAGCGCTGTCATTTCCCAGAAAATAGCCCCCTTTTACCGCGTAGGTCGGGCCTCTGAGCCCGACCGCCAATCTGCCGCAGCCTAGCCTGAT
>CAZCEM010000111.1:0-7222 GCA_964497555.1 uncultured bacterium | reverse complement strand
GTCCCACACTGTCTTGAACACCCGCCACACTGGTGGCGGTATGTCAGCGGCGGTGAGTTTGATGGTGGGATCGAGGATTAAAGCCTGCTCAAACTCCGCGGCTGCCGTGCGGTCGCGGCCGCGCATGGCGTCGGAGCAACCCAGCACCAGATACAGCCGGGCGTGGGCTTTGATGTCGATGCTGGTGTCGGCGACAGACTCCGTAACGATGGCTTCGACAGTCTCAAAATCCCCCGCCAGATACGCCTCCCACGCCTCCTCAGCAGGACCGGACAGCGCTGGAACCGATAGTATAACAACGAAAAGCAGCGACCAGCCCGCGAGCTTCATTTCAGCACCGTCAATCGCGACCCCGCCAGCGGCGCTCCCTTGTCGTCCAACAGTACTAGAAAATAATCGCCCGTCGGCGTCTGCGAGGCGTCCCACACCCAGGCGCCCGAGGCGCTGGAAATCGGCTGCTCAGTCACCCGCCGCCCCCTAGGATCAAACAGCCTCATCCAGCCGTCTCGAAAGCCCGGCAGGTTAAAGCGCACCATGCCGTTGGCTGGATTGGGATAAAAGCTCAAAGGAATCGCCGGCGGTGCCGGTTCGACTCTCACCGGCACAGATACCGTATCCGGCCTCAGCCGCAGCATCTCCACCGTGTTAAGAACCGTTTCCCGAAACTGAGGCGAGGTGATTCCGCCAATGGCATAGAGCGTTCCATTGAAAAGCACTGTCGTCAATCCTGCGCGCGGCATCTGCAGCGGCGGCAGACTCGACCAAACCAGATGGTCTATATCATAGGCGTCAACTTGAGCCACCGCCCGACCTTCCCGATCCCGACCGCCGACACAGATGATGCAGCGCTCATAGGTTATCACACCCAGTTCACCGCGCGGAACCGGCAGCCGCGACAGGTTCTGCCACCCGTTCCGGATGAGAACTTCAATTGAGTTCACGGGACCGTAATGGATGCCGCCGACGGCGAAAGCCGTCTGATTCCATATTAATCCGAAGTTGATCCGTCGGCTGTTCAAAGAAGGAACATTGCAATCCCAGCGCCCCTCCGGCGGGAGAACCAACCGGAAACCCGTCATCTCAGGCATTCCGCGGTTGGCAATGCCTCCCATGACCAGCACCGAGCAGCCGCCTTCTACTGTCGCCGCCATACCGGAGCGGGGCTGCGGAAGCGCAGGACCCCGGCTGTATTGCCCGCGGTTTGGTTCGAGAAACAAAACCACGTCGGAGGAGGCCCTCTCTTGGTTGGAACCGCCGATGAGCATGAGCTGCCGCGCGAGCGGTACTACCGCGGTGTTGTAAAGAGCCGTCGGCATTTCCGGTCCTTCCTCCCAGACCGCACTGCCGGCGCGAAGAAACTCCACCGACCCCAGCAGTTGGCGATGGTCGTCTATGCCTCCGAAAACGTAGATGGCGTCTCCATAAGTCGTCGCGCAATGGAACATTCGGGGGGTGAGGAGCGGCGGCCCCTCTTCCCAGACTGGCGGCGACTGGCAGAAAGCCTCTGTCGCGAACGCCATCAGCGCGATTAGTATGCAGATTAAACGCATCTCCTTCTCGATGGCTTGAACAACGGGGAATTACCCTTCTTTCTTATCAGCAATCATCGTGCCATTGACCAGATTCACCAGAAATCCGATGCGCGAGCCTTTGACAATCTGCACCGAATCGCTCAATTCACCCAGGCTCGGATGCGCCACCCGCAGTAGATGAGCGCCGGGCTTAACCCATAGCGGATCCGCTCTGGGCAGCAGCCCCAAGGAATCGCTGTCCAGCCACAGATACCCCCAAGGCTCAGCCGACACCGCCAACTGACCCGCTTCCAGCCTCAGATCCACCGTCAGGTTCTGGGTTTCATCCGCTGCCAGAACCAGCGTCCGCTCGACGGTGGGAAACACATCACTGCGAAATTGAATCGCATGTTTTCCCGCTGGAAGTTCTATTGTTCCCAGTGGGGTGACACCGCGATAAACTCCGTCGATGAAAACCCGCGCCCAGGGACGAGCGATAATCGACAGACGTGCTGGCAGCACCGCGCGGACCGCGACCGCCGTATCGCGGCGAACCGGCGCTGAATCCACGGCGGAGCGAACGACCGGCAGCCACGCTGGGGCAGTCGATGTGTCGGGATGCGGGATGGCGGCGGCGGCGGTTTCATCCGTGGATGTTAAAAGTGTGTCCGATGGTGATGCTGTGTTATCCAGCGGTGGTATGGAAGAACTAACCAAGTGGAAGGGATTGTTGAGGATGATAAGGCTGGCTGTGAGCAGCAGCACAATCGCCCCCAAGCTGTAGTATATTGAATGTCTTGCAGACTTGCTCGTCCGGCGCGACGGTCTTTCAATCGCTGCTGACTCAAATGCTGGCAGTTGATTCGCGCTGTCGAGAATAGTCAGTGCCGCAGGGGCATTTTCGGGACGGGCGCGGGGCTCGCGCTCCAGCAGTGAATCTATCAGCCGCGCCAACGCGGGATCGATTGAGGGACGCTCCCTCAGGCGGGGCGGTCCGAGGTGGTTGATGCGATCGAGGCTTGCCATCGGATCATCAGCGCGGTAAGGATTGGAGCCGGTCAGGGCTTCCAGCAGGATTACGCCCACGCCGAACAGGTCGCTGCGCGCGTCAGCGGGCTCGCCTTGGAGGAGTTCCGGCGCCATGTAGGCCGGCGAGCCAACCATGGCGCCGTGCTCGGTCAGGTCGGAGCGCCCGGAAAATCCTGCCAGCGAGAAATCCGCCAGCACCGGTCGGTTCTGGTGGTCGATGAGGATGTTGTCGGGTTTGAGGTCGCGGTGCACCAAGCCCGCTGCGTGAACCGCCTGTAAACCCTTTAGAATGCCGGTGGCGAGCGCTTTGATTTCCGGCTGCGGAAGCGGACCAGCGGCGATGCGCTCTGCCAGATTGCCGCCGTCGATCCATTCCAGCGCGAGGTACGCTATCCCGTCTTCCCGTCCTTGGTCGATTACGCGGACGACGTTGGGATGGTCGATTCGCGCCAAGGCCGCGGCTTCGCGGCTGAACCGCTCAGCGATCTCGCGGTCTTCCGACCATTGCGGATGCAGCACTTTAAGCAGCGCCTTCCGACCGGTGGCAATCTCGACGGCGGGGTGCGCCGAGGTTATCTGACCGATGTGGATGGAGGCCTGTATGTCGTATTTATCATCCAGCGCCACCGATGAAGCCCTGAAAACAAGAGAAAACCAACCCGGCAGTGAGCGGGTTGGGTTAAAGATAAACTAAGAGATGCAAACCATCCTGCTTTGAGCTTGCTCCTTGAAATAACTAAAGGTGCTCTCAAGAGAGAAATAAGCTGAATGTGAGGAAAAGCGTCTTTAGGTCAACTATCAGTGAAACCATGGTTGCGTTTTTAACCGCCGTCTGAAGGGATAAATTATAGTGACAATGGTGTCGGTTTCTGGACAATAAACTACTCGCGTTCTCCTAAGTATTCTGGAAAGGTCCTCAATCTGCTCCCTCGTTATTCCAATGTTCTCGAGTTTGTGAGGGACTTTAACGACGTCCTTCCCATAACGCAAGATCACATTGGTGATCCAGTTGGGAAGCGCTGAAGGATAATCGACGGTAACAACAGTATCGGTTTGGGAATTAAATATCATACGCGCCTTTCTGA
This sequence comes from uncultured bacterium, assembly GCA_964497555.1. Lineage (GTDB taxonomy): Bacteria > Electryoneota > AABM5-125-24 > Hatepunaeales > Hatepunaeaceae > CAZCEM01. Next base: position 3,597 of record CAZCEM010000111.1, on the reverse strand, counting down.
GGACTTTGATCAAATACTTACTCGTCTCTTCGGTCATGCCAATGGATACGCACTTATGATGCCCAGGGACTCTATCATCTCCATAGGTTAATATCAATTCTGCGATCCAGTCGGGGCGTTCACTAAGCCGGGCGCGCTCCATAATCTCTTGGAGACGCTGCCGGGAATGAGCAGAGTATTTAACGCTCATTATTCCATTTTGCCAATAATCCTTTCGTACTGGTGGCAATAGGCTCGTTTACGATCAGCATCATTGGGAATCGCCTCCTCAGCTTTGAAACGGAAGAATGCTTCCGTTGCTAGCCAGGCATTCTGGAGATCTTTCCAGAAACGAGGATCCTCAATCCGGTATTTGCTTTGAAGTTCATTGAAATCTGGCGAAAAAATCATGTCGAAAGCTTGCTCAATGCACTCAGTTTTGGGTCCAATCTCTTTTAGTTCATCTTGCAAAGACTTATACCACTCATGAGCCCATTGGTAGATTAGCAGGTTGACGTAAACATCCCTCGATAATCTCCACTGTTTAGCCATAGCCTCAATCTGCTGAACCAAATCGGCATCTAAGGCAACTGATCGTCGATGAGCATTAGTAGTCACCACCTTTTTTAAAATCGTCAGTATCTCCTTGGGCATCTGAGGCAGATCAAGAAATGACGGGTCTGGATCATCAAGGCCAGGAGAACTCCAAAGGTGTATGCTATTAATGTATTCAACAAATGTTTGTTTTAGCTCTGAACTAACTTGAATCCTATGTAACTTGAATAATCCAGCAATCTGATAAACGAAGAAATGACCCACAACAGATGAAGTCACGAACTCCATTTCGGTTCGAAAGAGTGTGGTTACCGACATTTTAGTGGTGTCCAACATCCAATCGAGAAGTTGGGAGGTCTTGGGCAGCAGTTTGAAAGCGGTTCGAGCTGAGCGAGGTCGTTCTCTCTCGCTGATGATCGCTTTCAACTTGGCTGAGGCTGCCGAGGTCTTGGCTGAGGTTTGCTGTGGTAACAATTGTCGCTCCTTTATGTTTTGTCTATCTATTCGTAGATAATCTACAATACGGTAGATTGACTGTCAATGCTTGTAGCGAAAATCTTAGATTGCAAAAAATTCTTTCCAATCATTTAGGTTTTTCGACCGACTACGGTCTTCAGCCCTCAGCCTTCAGCCCTCAGCCCTCCTCGCCTACTTTTTCTCCGGCTCCACCACATACATCCTCTCGCCAGGGCGGATCATGTTGTGCTTGAGCCGCGCTTCCCGCTCCAGCGCCAGCTCATCGCCGCCTGGGCCCAGCTCCTCCTGCCGATTCCGACGATACTCTATAACCGCGTTCAATGAGTCGATGTCAGCTTCGACAGCCCGAATCTGTTTATGGATCTCCCACGAGTGCATCAAACCGGCGCCTCCCCAAAAGAAGGCGATGGCAAGCAGTATGCCGCCGACAATGTACGACCACCGGTGGGTGTCGATCTCCCTGCCAAAAAAGAAAAGGTAGCCGCGGCGGCGTTTTTCAGGCTCAAACGATTCCATGTCCGTACAGGGCGTTGTCGCCCAGTTCCTCTTCTATTCTCAACAATTGATTGTACTTGCAGACGCGGTCGGTGCGGCACGCGGAGCCGGTCTTAATTTGTCCCACGCCCGTCGCGACCGCCAAGTCGGCGATGAAGGTGTCCTCCGTCTCCCCCGAACGATGCGAGATGACTGCCCGCAGTCCGCTGTGAGTCGCCAGTCGGATGGCGTTCAAGGTCTCGGTAACGGTGCCGATTTGATTCAACTTTATCAGAATAGCGTTGACAGCTTTGAGGTCGATGGCTTTCTGCAGACGGTCGACGTTGGTGACCAGCAGGTCGTCGCCCACGAGCTGCAACGGACGACCCAGCTTATGTTCCAATCCGCGTGCGTTGAAATCCACCCAGCCGCCCCAGTCGTCCTCGCTGTGACCGTCTTCGAGGGAGAGGATGGGAAAATCACGGATGAGTTCAGCATAATAGTCGCTCAACTGCGTCGAATTCTTCTGTCCGTCCACGCCTAGGTCATAGACGCCGTCGTTGAAGAATTCTGATGACGCTGGATCCAATGCCAGAGCTACCTGCTCACCGGTGATATAGTTCGCCGCTTCGATGGCTTCAACAATCAGGTCCAGCGCTTGCCGATGAGACTTCAAATTGGGCGCGAAACCGCCTTCATCGCCCACCAGCGTCGAGAGGTTGTGCTTTTGCAGGATCTTCTTGAGATGGTGGAACACCTCCACCCCGGCGCGAAAGCCCTCTGAGAAACTGGGGAAGCCGTGCGGAAAGACCATGAACTCCTGAAACTTGAGGTTGTTGTCGGCGTGTTTGCCGCCGTTCAGGATGTTCATCATCGGCACTGGCAGCATCCGGGCGTTGACGCCGCCCAAGTAGCGGTACAGCGACAATCCCACCGATTGCGCTGCCGCCCGGCAGACCGCCATGGACACACCCAGAGTCGCGTTGGCGCCCAACGACCGCTTGTTGTTGGTGCCGTCCATTTCGCAGAGGATGCGGTCGATTTCGGCTTGATCCTCGGAATAGAGACCCTCGATGGCAGGTGCGATGGTCAGGTTGACGTTCTTGACCGCCTGATCCACGCCCTTGCCGAGAAACCGCTCGTCGTCGCCGTCACGCAGTTCCACCGCTTCCCACCGGCCGGCGGAAGCGCCGGAAGGCACCGCTGCCCGTCCTAGGGAACCGTCATTCAGCACGACTTCGACTTCCACGGTAGGATTGCCGCGAGAGTCAAATATCTGTCGCGCGAATACGTCGATAATTTCTGTCATTGTCGTCTTCCGTGTTTAGGGTTCGCAACTGTCGAGGTCCGGGTCGTCGAACGACCCTGGATACTCCTCGATCATCGGCTCCAGCAGATTGTAAGCTTGGTCGGCGTCGGGCTCTAATGCGAACACCGTCGCGCTGGCGCCGACGAAATCCCCGCCGGACATGCCCATCGTGGCGCCGCCGAAGTTCGAGATAGAATAAGAGGGGATGCCTTCACGGTTCAGTATTTCCACGGCCATTCGAGCGTACAGCGTTCCGGGAAAGGTGTAAACCTCCACCCACTCCGCTTCGGCGTATTCCGGCGGTATTTCCGGAGGAAGGTCCGGCACCAGATCGACGTCGCAGTCGGGACATACCTCGATGTGTTCAAAGTACTCGTGACGGCATTTGGGACAGTAAGTCATTCCAGTTCCAGTGGTTTGTTTTTCTGAGGTTGTTTAACATTAAAATCCCCCTACCCTTCAGAATCATATTACAACGTCAGTGTGTGAAAGGCAAGGATTTTTCAGATTCAGCAATAATTGCTGAAAAAACAACCTATCCGATTGATATTTCGGTCCCCACGAAAAAACATACCCCAAAAATGCGTCGGCGGGACATACTCGTCCCGCCGACACCTTGATATAGCCCGTCCCGCGAACGGTCGGACCGCGCCCGAAAACCTCGGACTATTTGACCAGCATGAGCTTGGCCGACGCCGTCCGCGAACCGCTCTCCAACCGAGCCACATACAATCCCGACGGCAGCGCTGAGGCGTCCCAATGGACAGAATGAACGCCGATGGACTTCTCGCTGTGCACAATGA
>CAZCEM010000110.1:0-7235 GCA_964497555.1 uncultured bacterium | reverse complement strand
AGCCACCATGACAATTCCCGCGAAAGCGGGAATCCAGATTGAGAGTTTAATTATTAACCAGTGCATAATCTACTGGTCATCCTATTCCTGAACATATATTAAGGGGTGCATTTTCTTTTGAACATTGAAAAAATGCGTTAAAGACGCATCTTTCCAGCGGAAGCTGGAATCCAGAAGTGCCTTAAGACTGGATTCCCGCTTTCGCGGGAATTACAGCGTAGAGGTTCGGAATGACAGCGAATGGGCAGTTTTGAGCGGGAGTTTAATCTAAAGAAGAGTTTTTCAGCACCCTATTTAATGGGAGTATCAGATCACTCGGTTGTGTCCAAACTGTCTCGGTCGTTCATTTTGACCATATACTCAACCACCTGTGGATTATGAGAAAAATAGTTGCATTTTCAGCCATCAGTTTATACATTTCTTACTTAGGATAAATCTGCATGCTAATTCAGATAAAGCTCGCAATTCTATCTTATTCGCCTCCTGAGTCAGGTGCAGAACGCTTAGTAAAGCGTTTTCGCGAATCCGAGAACATCGACCAAAAAATTTGAGGAATCCAATGTCCCACAATCCAACCGACATTCTTGACATCATCCTTCAGCGGCTGCACACCCTTGCGACCACCGAGACCGTTGTCGGCAAACCGGTCACCATCGGCGAACTGACGCTGCTTCCAGTGATAAAAATGTCTGTGGGCTTCGTTGGCGGCGGCTTTGAGGGCAAAGGCGAGCGCGAGAAAGCCCCCGGCATGAACGGCATGGCGGGCGGGGGCGGCGGCGGCGCCAACATAACGCCCATCGGCTTCATCTCCTGGGATGGCGATAAGGTCCGCTTTATCGGCGTCGGCAAGGGCAAGATCGAAACCCTCGTAGAAGCTGTGCCCGAAATCCTGAAAAAGGTGGGGATAAACCTGTCAAGGTTTGGGTCAAAGGGCAAGGACAAGGGAGACGGCGAGAAGCCTGAGAAAGGCGAAGGCGATAGTTGAACTGAAAGCGGGCTTTCCGCAGAGTTGCCGCTATGGTAATTCCGTCCCATTACCGGACGCTGGGCGTCGATCCCCAGGCGACGGATGATGAAATCCGCGCCGCCTACCGGAGATTGGCTAAGAAATACCATCCCGATGCCAATAAGGACGATCCACGCGCTGAGGAGAATTTTAAAAGAATCTCCGAAGCCTACCGCGCGTTGAGCGATCCTTCAGTGCGCAGTCCCCTCAGCAAAAGACAGGACGCTCCTAAGCCTTCTCCCTCAGCGGAAAAGCCATTCGCCAAACCTCGCGCTCCTGAAGAAGGACGCAGCGTGAGGATGAAGCTGTATCTCAGCCTGGAAGAAGCCTTCTCCGGCGGGTCGAAGGAGGTCAGGTATCCGCGGGAAACGCTGTGTCCCGCCTGCGCCGGCAAGGGACAGCAGAGCGGCGTCGCCTGCGCCGCCTGCGAAGGGCAGGGAATCTTGATAAACGATTACGCGGTCATGGTTGATTTTCCTATGGGAGCTCGGCCGGAGGAGGAGATAAGGATTGCTGGATCCGGTCATCAGGGACAATCGCGGCAGTTCGGCGACCTAATTGTAATTATCCAGTACAAACCTCATACCTATCTTGATGTCAAAGGAGCCGATTTACATTACCGGCATTACTTAGGATTGGAACAGTACATTGAGGGCGGGAGCATTCCGGTGCCTACAATGTCGGGCATAATTCAGGTCAAACTTCCCGCCCGTTTCCCCGATGGCGGCACCTTGAGGCTGAAGGACCGCGGTCTGCCGGAAAGGGAAAAGCTGCCTGCCGGCAGTCTCCTCATCACCATCGAGCATTGCCTGCCCGTCAAACTATCGCAGAAAGAGCGCTCCGTGATTCATAAGTTGATGAATTTTCCCAGCTTCAGCCCCCCGGTTGACAGCCAGGGATTGATACCTAAAGGAGACGAGTAGGATGGATTCGGGATTCGCAGGATTCATACATAGGCGGTTTCGCGGGATTTTGGCGGCAGCGTTATATGTCGCACTGTGCGTTTTAAACTCACCGTTGACGGCTGAGAATGCGCCGATGACTTCTGCAGGTCACGTGGTAGTGACTGCTCCCTTCCATCCCGGCTTGGCACGGGTGGAGACCCGTCAGCCGGGTGCGCGCCAGCCGGAAATCACCCCGTCCTTTCGCCCGGGCTCTCCTCAGCGCGACGACGGGCGCGGAGATCTTTTATGGACGCAGGTTGACGAGAACGGCATCACCGACCACGTGTGTATTTCCTCCAATGGGCGCTGGGCGGCTGTCGGTTACACTCTTAACGACGAGCGTCTGGAGATCCGCAACGCAGCCAGCGGCAATCTTCTGGGAGCCTTCCCGGTCGATCATGGATCCAGCCAAACGGCGATTTCCGCCGACGGCAGCCTCATCATCTATGGCGCGATGGATAATATCTATTTCTTCCGACACCCCGGTGGCGCGCAGGATTCCATCCCGCCTTTTAACATGCAGGGTCATTCTCCGGGGCCCCTTGCTTTAACGCGCGATGGGAGCTTCGCGGTGATAAGTGGCGTCGATCCCAACAGCGTGTCCAATAAGCTGTGGGGTCTCGAAGTCGGCGCGGACGAGCCGGACTGGACGGTTGATATTGACGCCCAGGAGGCTTGGGGCTGGTATGGGATGTCACTGGCGGAGGAATCGCTCGAAGGCGGACGGGTGGCGGTCAACGGGAAGTACCACATGTACGTTCTCGATATGCTGGACGGAGATATTATCTGGAGCGCGCCTACCTATAACAGCGAGGGCTCGGTCAGGCTTTCGGAAGACGGCATGGTTCTTGTGATCGGATCTTTATCGGGGAGACTGAGGACGTTTGCCTGGCAGGGTGACCGGTCCGAATACTGCGAATTATGGCATTACAGTTTCACGGGCGCGCAGGCGTCGTGGGTGACTTCAGTGGCGGTTTCGCCCGATGGGCAGACAGTGGCGGCGGGGTCGCTGGACTTTTTTGAAGACAGATATGAAGGCCGAGTGGCGGTTTTCGATGCTTGCGGATTTGGGGAACCAATCTGGATGAGCCGACCTTTCGGTGATGAGATATCCGATATAAAATTCGACCATTCCGGCGGTATTTTCGCAGTTACTTCCTGGGGCGATTTTAACAATGAAACCGCTGATATGGCCGTTTTTGAGACTCACAATCCTGAGCCTATCTTTCAAGCAGTAACGCCGGGCTCGCTGGACGGGTTGGACATCTCCGACGACGGACGCAGGATTATCGCGGGAGGCAAGGCGGTTCACAACCGGCAGTTTGGGCGGGGCGGTCGGTTCTTCGTGGTTCAGACCACCCTTCTGGGCGGTCTAGTGTCCGGCTGCGTCGTGGATACAGAGGGCTTTCCAATCTGGGGAGCCGTGGTAACGGCTGCTGATAATCCTTATTCAGCGGCCACAAATGAGAGCGGCGAATACTCTCTGCGTATTGAAATGGATGAAGACATCGCCCGGGTGGACTTGGCCGCGCGTCTGCGCGCTTTCATGGATGACACGCGGGAGGCGATTCAGGTTCAGGAGGGGCAGGAGACGGTTGGCATAGACTTTGAGCTTGCTTATGCTGACGAGCCGCCCGATGGTTTAAGAGCCACTCAAGGCGCTCGGAATCGGGTGACTCTTCAATGGGAAAACTATAACGGCCGGAATCTGGGGATTTCCTGCGAGGGAGGATTTCATCTCGCCGTCAATGGTTCTCGATTGTCGGAACCAAGCGTGACCGGCGATGGAACCGTTGTATCAATTCCGCCGCGCCGCGACCATGCGAGCGATGCAGAAGCCATTAATATCTACAGGTCAGCAGCATCACAAGCTCCTTTTCGGTTAATAGCCACCGTGGGGGGAGACGCTGATAGATATATTGACGAACATCGCCTGATTCCCCGTACTACTTATTACTATGCTGTTACCGCTGATTTTGGCAATGGAGAAAGCTCGTTTTCTAATGTTGTAGAAGGCTCGGTCGATGACTCATTTCTCAACTGGGGAGCGGATTTGGAATCCATGCCCCGGCAGCCTCGGATCGACGGCCGCATCGAGGACGGCGAGTGGGAAGGCGCAGCAGTCCGAGACATTTCCGACGTATTCGGCTACGACAGGCTCGACACCGCTGGGACAGTGGAAGCTCTCATAGGATTCAGCGACGAATCTGACCGTCTTTATCTTGCCTTTCGATATTACTATATGGCGAACCTCGCCGAAGGCTTAGGCGTGGGAATATACGTGGACGACGACGGCGATGGCGAATGGACTTACGACCGACCGGCTTCGGAGGGGAATTACTGGGGCTATTGGCGCGAGGGCGCGCCTTGGCTGGCGTACCGCTCACTGAGCGGTCCGCCTTACAACGTTCAAGACCATTATTTCATCTTCGAGGATCCTCCCCTGGCTTTCAGCGCTGACCGGGGCTACGTGGAGATGGAAGCCTCTCTGCCTCTGGGATTTCATTCGCCGGAGGAAATTGCTGTTTATAGACCCGATTCCGAAATCGGGCTGGGCTTGTTTGCCAAGCATAATCAAGGGGAGAATGCCATATTCGACGGCTGGTGGCCGCAGGATATGATGTCAATAGTCACCAATCCCGAGCAATTCGCGCGGGTCTCGATTCCGGTGCATTTAATAGTCCCTCCGCAGGCGCCGGAGGACGCGCGGATAGAGCGAGCTGGACGCAGCCTTGAGGTTTCGTGGCTGGATCCGTCTTCGGGTGTTGACGGCAATGAAATCGGGGAATTTGAGGGCATAGTAGTAAAACGCAACGGCGACAGCCTCGGTGTAGTGCCGAGGGGCGAGGAGATGTATCTCGACGAAGAGGTGTCGGAACTCGGCTGGTATGAATATGTTCTGGCTGGATATGTGATGGAGAGCGGGACGCCTTTTCTTGGACCTTATTCCCCAGCGGTAGGCTGTTATGCGGTGCGCGAGCCTGAAATCCGGACGCTTCAGTACGACGACGGCAGCATGGAGGCATGGTATATAGTCGAAGCGCAGGGTGTTGACAATCGTTTTGCAGTGGATTTCCAGCTCGATGACATGCGGGACACCGTTGCAGTGTATTGGGCGGAGTTCATTCCGCGTTCCGCCAGTCCGATACTTTTATATATTGCCGGCAATGATAACGGAATTCCGGGGGAGGCGATATCCGATACATTTCTGGTGCAGCCGACTGTGGCTCAAGAGCCGTGCAGGTTTCATTTTCCAGGGCTGAGTCAGCCTCGAATTATCATCGATCCCAATGACTTCAATGACTGCTGGATAGTGCTCCGGTATCTGGAAACCAGCCCCGGCGCGCCGGCTCTGGGCGTCGATACCAACGGTCAGAACGGTCGTTTAAACAAGTATTATCAGCCGAACAGCGGCTGGCGTGATTTCACAGGCGGACGGCTGATGGTGCGTGGAGGACTGGGGCCGGCGCCGGCGCTTACACCGGCGGTCGAGCCCCCGCCAGACTCATATTACGTTGGATCTAACTTTCCCAATCCTTTCAACCGCACGACTTTGGTGCCCCTCGAGTTGCCGGCGGCTTCGGATGTTTCTCTAGCTGTGTACAGCATCGACGGGCGTTTGGTCAGATATATTTTCGCCGGTCATTTTAACATCGGCCGGCATTCAATTCCTTTTTATCCCGAAGGTCTGGCGGCGGGGCTTTATTTTCTGAGAGTCAACGCCGGGGCCTACGAGAGGACAATCAAGGCGGTTATAATCAATTAATGGGGAGCAAATCTATGACTCACGAGACTCGAAGAACTGTAAGGTCGATTTTTACCGTTCTTCATCTGATAACGCAACTACTGCTGCTGTGGTATGCGTTCGCGGTTCTGGGAACCAGCGAGATTGACGCGGTAGATGTGCCGCTGACGGTAATTCGCGACGTCCTGTTGGCGATCTGCGGCTCGCTTGGTTCGTTTGCGGTTTATTACACCCTCCTGCAGATGTTTTCGGGGAGGAATCAGCCGGGGGCAAGGCAATAGTGTGAATGCGGGTCAATTCAGCCCGATAATCATTGCCTTTGCCATTTCAGCAGCTTATGTTCTCAATTTAAGTCGAATGAGATTTGCGGTTCGACGGGAAAGAGAAGGCGCCGGGGTGGTGAAATAGGTAGACGCAGTGGACTCAAAATCCACCGGGGTTCGCCCCGTGCCGGTTCGATTCCGGCCCTCGGCACAAAACCGCCTGTCCATCAGGCGGTTTGCTCATTTTGACTTAACCGGAGGAAGCTTTCATGGACTATTGTTCCGCAGGTGTGGACCTCAGCAAGGGCGACCTCCTTGTCGCCCGAATCAAGTCCATGATGGGCGCGTCCGGCGCTCGCATCGGGCATTTCGGCGGCGCGATTCCCATCGACACTGCCGGTCGTCCTCATCCGCTGCTAGTTTCATCCATTGACGGCGTCGGCACCAAGACCAAGATTGCACAGGCCTTGGGGCGTTACGGCACCATAGGGCAGGACCTGGTTCATCACTGCATCAACGACATAGCCTGTTGCGGCGCTGAGCCAATAGCCTTCCTTGACTATATCGCCATGGCCAATATGGATGTGGATGTAGCGGCGGAGGTCATTGGTGGCTGTGTAAAGGCCTGTGACAACTGGGGAGTAGCGCTGGCCGGAGGTGAAAACGCCGAGATGCCGGGGGTGTATCAACCGGGCGAGCTGGATCTGGTCGGCTGTATCTACGGGATTGTGGATGAATCAGAGTATCTCGACGGTCGAAGCATAGTCAAAGGCGACTTACTGCTGGGCTTTTCCTCCAATGGCTTGCATACCAATGGCTACAGCCTGGCTCGCAAGGTGACGGAAGCCGCAGGTGGATTCGATTTTGTTCCCTACGGCTGGGATCACAGTCTGGGTGAAGGACTGCTGTTGATTCATCGGTGCTACCTGCCGGAAATCCGTTGGTTGAAGGCTCACACTCGGCTTAAGGGATTAGCGCACATCACCGGCGGAGGACTGGTGGGCAATGTGCCGAGGATCATTCCCAAGGGACTGAGACTGAAATTCAATTGGGGTTGCTGGCCAATGCCGAGAATCTTCAAATTTCTCCAAGAAAAGGGGAATATACCTGAAGATGTTATGCGCAGCGCCTTTAATCTGGGAATCGGACTGGTAGCGGTGATGGATCCATCTACTGCTCAACAGGCGCTCAGTAACTATCCTAAGAAGATGCTCAAGCCGATGGTGATCGGCGAAGTGCTTGGGTGATGACAACAAGGTTGACGAAGGCTGTTTTTG
>CAZCEM010000109.1:0-7249 GCA_964497555.1 uncultured bacterium | reverse complement strand
TATTCCGTGGTGGGGAAGCCACCATGACAATTCCCGCGAAAGCGGGAATCCAGCCTAAGTCCTTCTGGATTCCAGCTTTCGCTGGAATAATGCGTCTTCAGCGCATTGTTTTCACTGTCCAAAAGAAAATGCACCCCTTAATACTTGTAAGAGGAGGTAAATGTGACTTCGCAAAGTCAAAAAATCCCTCTAATGCTGACCCTGGAGGATATCCACCAACGCGCGCGGGATATCAGCGCACGAGGTGAGCCTTACCGGGTCGCCGTCGCAGCGGCTCACGACGAAGCTGCCATCGAAGCCGCCATCCATGCCCAGAACGAAGGAATAGCCCAAGGCGTGCTGATCGGCGACGCCGCTAAAATCAAATCCATGCTCGAAGAACGCGGCGAATCCCCTAAAAACTATACCATTCACGACACCGAGGACGATGAAGCCTCCGGCGAACTGGCAGCCGAAATCGCCGGCGCTGGAAAAGCTAACCTGATACTGAAGGGCCTCCTGCCCACCGGTACGCTGCTGAGAAGCGTCCTCAACAAAAAGCACGGCTTGCGCCGCAAAGGACTGCTTTCCCACACCGCGGTGCTTTCGCCATCGCGCTATCCTAAGCTGCTGTGCGTAACCGACGGCGGGATTGTCATAAAACCCAACTTCGAGCAGAAGGTCGAAATTATCCGCAACGCGGTGTTGGTCGGCTGGGCGATGGGTATCGACAAGCCCCGCGTCGCTGTACTCACGCCCATCGACCGGGTTGTGGAAGCCTTTCCTGAAACCTTCCAAGCCGCGGCCATCTCCAAGATGCCGGAACGCGGACAGATTAAAAACTGCTATATCGACGGGCCGATGAGCTTCGACACGGCAGTCTGGCCCCAAGCCGCGCGTTATCAGGGCATCGAATCGGAAGTCGCAGGCATAGCCGACATTTTAGTGACGGATTCCATCGAGGAGGGCAACATCCTCGCCAAATCGCTCAACCAGTTCGGCGGCGCGGGCTTCGCGGGCGTCATTGTCGGCGCTAACGTGCCCATCGCACTGGTTTCCCGCGCCGACAACGCCTTCACCAAACTATCCTCCATCGCGCTGTCGGTGCTGGTGGCGCACTACATCCACGAGGTGAAAAGATGAACTGGAAATACCATACCGACCATCAAATCCGCTCCCTCGACGAAATTTACGCCATCGCAGAAGACCTGGTGAAAAAGCATGGGCCATACAAGGTCGCGGTCGCGGCGGGCGAAGACCTTATGGGCATCGGCGGGCTGGCGCTGGGGCGCGAACGGGGGCTGGTGGATCCGATTCTGGTGGGGCATCCGGAGCACATCCGGCACACGTTTTTCGAGCTGGGCATCTCACCGGAAGGCTGGAATATTTGCCCAGAGGAAGACGAGCATCTCGCCACCCAAATCGCAGCGAAGAAGGTGCTGAATAAGGAAGCTGTGGTGCTCATGCGCGGCAAGCTGCTGGCGCGGGATTTTCTGCGAGCCTTGCTGGACAAAGACATGGGCATCAAAAGACCCGGCGACTTGTGGACGAACGTGGTGGTCACCAAGATTGAGAAGCTGGACCGACTGCTGTTTGTAACCGACGGAGCGGTGATTGTCACCGCCGATCTGGCGAAACGGCTGCAACAGATCACGCAGGTAATCGAGTTTGCGGTGTTTTTAGGGGTGGCGGAGCCGAAGGTGGCGCTGCTGGCGGCGGTGGAGACGGTTTCGCTGGGCATGCCGGTGTCGATGGAGGAAGCCATTATCGCCAAGATGTGTGAGCGGGGGCAGTTTCCACGCAACATCCAGGTTGATGGGCCTTTGTCTTTGGACTTGGCAATAGACCCCGAGGCGGTGGCGAAGAAGGGTTTCAAGGGCAAGGTGGCCGGCAACGCGGACATCCTGTCGGTGAACAATCTGGGCATCGGCAACCTACTGTTCAAGTCGCTGATAACCCTCTGCGGCGGCAATTCAGCGAGCACCATCATTGGGCTGCCGTTTCCGGTGGTGTTGACGTCCCGCAGCGAAAGCCCCGAGAACATCCTGTACTCGCTGGCGTTGTCGATTCTGATGGCGGGGCCGAAGAAGTAGCGAGTTGTTATGCCAATTCGCTTTTATCGCTTCATTAATAATTAAGGCAACCCCCCTGCCCCCCTTCAATAGAAAGGGGGCAGGGGGATTGTTTTACTGAATAATGACTGTTTGAATGCAACTTAGTATAAGGAAGCAACACTCCGTCTTTTTGATGCAGCTCGAAAACTGAACCTCTCGCTTTCATCCGAAGAGTCGGCGAAAAAGCGTTACTCCGCTTTCTGAGTGGTCTTTTCCTTCACGCGGGCGGCTTTGCCCTTGCGGCCTCGCAGGTAATAAAGTTTGGCGCGCCGCACCGAGCCCAGCCGCTTCACCTTTATGTCGGCGATGAAGGGGCTGTGCAGCGGGAAGATGCGCTCCACGCCGATGCTGCCGCTGGCGACCTTGCGCACCGTGAAGGTGGCGCTGGACCCGTTGCCGCGACGGCGGATGACCACGCCGCTGAAGATCTGAATGCGTTCCTTTTCGCCTTCGACCACCCGGTAGTGGACGTCCACGTTATCGCCCGGATTGAAGTTCGGCAATTCAGCCTTCATCTGGCCGGCGGCGGCGAATTCCTGCCATTTTTCCATTGTTTTAATCCTTTTGTAACGCCGCCTTCCAGGCGGCTGGTCTTGCCGCTTTGCCGTCTGATAGACGGCGCTACACCTGCTTCTTGGCAATCAGATCCGGTCGGCGGCGCTTGGTTATCAGCCGCGCCATCGCCTGACGCCATAAGTGTATATTCGCATGACACCCCGAAAGCAACACTCCCGGAACGCTGTTATTATCAAAGACTTCCGGACGGGTGTAATGAGGCCCGTCTAATAAACCATCACGAAAACTATCCGTCATCGCGCTGTCCAGATTGCCCAGCACGCCTGGAATCAGCCTCACCGCCGCGTCGAGCATTGCCGCGGAAGCCAGCTCCCCGCCGGTGATCACGAAATCCCCCAGCGAATACTGACGGTCCACCCATCGCTCAACCACCCGCTCCTCAATTCCCTTGTAATGACCGCACAGGAAAATTAAATGCGTTTCACGCGACAAGGCGTCAGCGGTGCGTTGGGTGAACGGTTCGCCCTGCGGGGTGGGAAATACCACCAGAGGGCGACGCGGCGAAGTGTCAAATATATCTTTTAGAACCCGGAACCACGGCTCCGCCTTCAGCACCATCCCCGGCCCGCCGCCGAAGCGGTAATCATCCGCCTTGTGGTGCTTGTCGGTGGTGTAGGCGCGCAGGTCGTGTATTGTTACCTGTAAATGCCCGGCGTCAATGGCTCGTTGTAATATGCTTTCGGTGAAGACTCCCTCGAAGATGCGGGGAAACAAGCTGATGACGTCAACCTTCACGACTCGTCCCACAATCCTTCGACGCGCCGAACGGTTATTCGATGTTCGGTGGTGTTGACGCTCAGGATGTACTCCTTGACGGCGGGGATCAGCACCTCGCCATAAGACCCATCGACCATCCACAAATCGTGATGTCCCTGATGCCAGACTTCTGTCAGCAGTCCGACTTCCTCGCCGCTGTCGCTGACGACCGTACAGCCGATGAGTTCATCGACGTAGTATTCATCGTTTGGCTTGGGTGGGCGTTTTTCCCAGGGTATCACCACTTCCGCTCCTCGAAGCACTTCCGCGTGTTCGGGCGAATCGACGCCTTCGAACTTGAAGCGCGTCCAGTCGGCCGTCGGGGACTGATGAGTAACGTTCACTCGGCGGAAGTGATTCTTCAGGCGAATCGTTATCTCGCCGTAAACGCCCCTCAAGCACTCTGGGCAGCCCTGGTTGAGGCTGTTGACCTTGACTTCGCCGTTCACGCCCACCGTTCGGGCGATGACGCCGATGACCATTGGATCCTTGATCGCCGGCGCCGGCGTTCCCGGTAGGGGATAGGCTGCAACTGCGCTCAATATATCTTAAGCCTCTGTTTTCTCATCCATTGGCGCCTCGGGAGCGGCTTCCGCGCCGTCCAACTCAGGAGCCTTCTCGGTGGCAGTCGGCTCCTCAGCAGCAGGTTCCTCAGCAAGCGGTTCTTCAGCAGCCGCTTCTTTCTCGACGAGCTTGGCAACGGCTTTGGCTTCCTCGATGGCGAGCTTGGCAGCGGCATTCTTCTCGCGTTCCGAGGCGTGCTTGGCGAACCATTGCGCCATCAGTTCGTTTATCTGGGATTCGGGCATCTTCCGCTTTTCAAGGCGGAAGCGCAGCCACACGCCTTCCTTGCGCAACAGGCTGAGCACTGTTTCTGAGGGTTGTGCGCCCAGGCGCAGCCATTTGAGCACCTTGTCGGCGTCGATATCAACAGCGGGCGGGTTTTCGAGGGGATGATAATATCCTAGGCGCTCAATATATCCGCCGTCCCGCTTGCCGCGGGAATCCACCGCGACGATGCGGTAATAGGGGCGTTTCTTGCGCCCCAAACGAGACAGTCTCAGTCGAACCAATCGGTATCTCCAACTTTTTTCGGCTCCATCGGGAGCCGCCGTGGCGGGACACTGTTAAAGCCGCGCGGATGACAGCAGGTCCGCGGGTTGTTAGGTTATTGACATGGCGGCGACGCTGGACAGCGCGAAGAACACAAACGCCAGGACGACTGACCTGAGCGTCTCTGCTGTATCCTCATCAACCCCCAGCTTGCGAAACCAGGCGGCCTTCTGGTTGAGCCAGATATTGCCACCCGCCGTCAGAACGACCACCGCCAGTATCGTCCATAACGGCCATGAGATATATTGATCCAGGATAATGCCTGACACAAGACAGTCGGCTGTCCAGATAAAGCGCTGAATCCAACGGCTCTTCAGCATGACAGTCTCATCGGTTTATCCTAGATAAAGAGATAACCAATTACATTCCCGGCAATCCGGGAAAACCTCCGGGCAGCCGCATACCCTTCTTCCCGCTGAACCGCTTCATCATCTTCTGCATCTGCTCAAACTGGTTGAGCAGCCGGTTCACATCCTGCACCGTACGACCGCTGCCCATCGCAATCCTGCGGCGTCGGCTGCCGTTTAATATCCTGGGATTGCGTCGTTCCTGTGTTGTCATCGAGTCGATGATGGACTGTACTATGACAATCTGGTCGTCCTCAACCTCCATCCCCTTGAGGTTCTTCATGCCTGGAATCATGGAAAGCAGCGAATCCAGCGGCCCCAGCTTCTTGAGCTGTTGGAGTTGTTCGCGGAAATCCTCCAGCGTGAACTGCCGTTTCAGCAGTTTCTGCGCCATTCGCTGGGCTGAAGCCGTATCGACCGCCGCTTGGGCTTTCTCGACTAGCGTGACCACGTCGCCCATGCCGAGTATGCGCCCCGCCATGCGGTCAGGATAGAAGGCTTCGAGGTCACCGGTCTTCTCACCGACGCCGATGAACTTGATGGGCTTGCCGGTCACCCACCGGATGGACAGGGCTGCGCCGCCGCGGGAGTCGCCATCCAGCTTGGTCATCACCAATCCGGTGAGGTCGAGCTTCTCCTTGAAGGCGTTGGTCGAGCGCACTGCGTCCTGACCGGTCATGCCATCGACCACCAGCAGCGTTTCCGGCGGCGTGACCGCCTGCTGCAGCGTCATCAGCTCGTTCATCAGCTCTTCATCGACCGCTTGCCGTCCGGCGGAGTCGATGATGAGGCAGTCGAGGCTCATGGACCGGGCCTGATCGCGCGCAGCCGCGGCAATGGCAACCGGATCCTTGCGGTCGTCGGCGAACACCGGCACGTCAATCTGACGGCCGAGGGTGATAAGCTGGTCGATGGCTGCCGGGCGGCGGGTGTCGGCAGCGACCAGTAGCGGCTTACGGCCGCGCTTGCGCAGATGCACCGCCAGTTTGGCGGCGGTGGTGGTCTTGCCCGCGCCGTTCAGACCGACGATTAGAATCGGAGAAGGCGATTTGCCAAAACGCACCGGCTCGGCGGCTCCCCCCAGAAAAGACACCAGCTCGTCATGAATAATTTTGACCATCTGCTGCCCGGGGGTGACGCTCTTAAGCACTTCCTGCCCCAGGGCTTTCTCCTGCACTGCGTTGACGAACGCCTTCGCGGCGGGCAGGCTGACGTCCGCCTCCAACAGGATCCGCTTTATTTCGCGCACGGTGTCCTTGACGTTGGCTTCGGAAATTTTCCCCTGTCCGCGCACGTTGCGGATGAAGGATTCCAGCCGGTCGGTCAGATTGTCAAACATCGCTCACAACTTTAATATCAACCGCTAAGACGCGAAGACACAAAGAGTAAGGGTCTTTGTGTCTCAGGGGTTGAAAGATTTCGAGGTAAGGGAGAAGAAGGAAGAGCCAAGAGCCAAGAGGGAAGTGCAAAAGTATAAAGTGCACAGTACCCAGTAGAACAATGACTTAGCTTAAAGTTTCAGGCTCTTCAAAATTCGTTCGACCAGGTCGGTAGTGGAATGTTCGGGCAGTAAGGGGATTAACTCCACCCGCCCGGCGAACTCGCGTCCGACGACCTGTTCCAGCCGATAACCAGCGCCCTTCACCAGCACGTCCGGTCGCAGTTCCTTCAACAACTCCCAAGGGGTTGGCTCATCGAATATCACTACTACGTCCACTGCTTCCAGAGCCGCGACCAGCAAGGCGCGATCATTCTCCGGGCAAAAGGGACGTCCTTCGCCTTTGTTGAGGCTGCGCGCCGAGCAGTCGCTGTTGACCGCCACAATCAGCCGGTCGCCGAATCCGGCAGCGGCTTCCAGCGACAGCAGATGTCCTCGATGCAGGAGGTCGAACACCCCGTTTGTGAAGACTGTCGTCAGACCGGCTTGCCGCCAAAGTTCCCTTTGACGCAGGAGTTCCGGGCGAGACAACAGTTTGCGGGAGGTTTCAACCTGCAACGGAATGCCACTCCAACCTTTACCGGTGGGCGATACTGGATTTGAACCAGTGACCTCTGATATGTGAGACCAGCGCTCTGACCAACTGAGCTAATCGCCCCTTCAAAATTAAAATAATCTTAAATTATAATTTCTAATCAGCTTAATGTCAAGAATGATTAGGTGTTTCTGAAGGCTTGCAATAATTTACTTCGACAATAGTCCCCATCCTCGTAGGTCGGACTTCCAGCCCGACAATGACGGACTGAAAGAGACTGTCCGATAATACAAAAACCGACCTGGGACGAACCTCTCTGCTGTCATTGCGAACCTCTCTGCTGTCATTTCCCAGAAAATAGCCCCTTCAAAGCGCGTAGGTCGGGCCTCCG
>CAZCEM010000108.1:0-7277 GCA_964497555.1 uncultured bacterium | reverse complement strand
CCTGCCCGCGTCGGTCAGCATTTCCGCCACGCGGCGGGTGGTTTGGCTCTTGCCACAGCCGGTGCGGACGGCGGTTATGGCGATGACCGGCTTGGCGGCTTTGATCATTGTGCGCTTGGGGCCTATAAGCATGAAATCCGCGCCGGCGGCTTGCACCAGCGCCGCCTTATTCATCAAGGTCTGGTAGGACACGTCGCTGTATGAGAATGCCACTATGTCAATGCCTTCATGGAAAATAAGATCTGCGACCTCATCTTCTGAGTATATAGGAATTCCGTCCGGGTAGCCGGGGCCGGCGAGCTCCGCCGGGTAGCGGCGGTCGTCGATATCCGGGATCTGGGCGGCGGTGAAGCATACCACCTTGACGTCGGTTCGGCCGCGGAAAACGGTGTTGAAATTGTGAAAATCACGTCCGGCGGCGCCCATGATTAGTATCCGGCGAGGGGGCATTAAAACTCCTAAAATAAAACCATAGCGGGGCGAACTAACGCTGACCCGCCGGTTGCTGCCGGTCAGGCGCGTCGGTCACAGCGACAATCACCTGATTTTGTTGCAGGGCACGTATTTTTCCCGCTCACATTGTGAAATCTTGCATTTAATATAAACAAACCGTTTTGCGCGGTCAACCCTTTCAATTGGGGAAGATTTGCGGGCAGGACAAATTCCGCTAATAACACCCCTCTCGCGCAGGATAAGCGTCTCGCTGTCTTTTTTCGCGTAGGATAAACGTCTCGTTTGTCGGTTAAGAGGTTCTGTCAACCGAGACGCTTAACCTGCGAGGTTCTGTCAACCGAGACGGTTAACCTACGCGAAGTCGTCAACCGGGACGGTTAACCTACGCGAAGCATTCAAAAACCAAAGAGCCGGATTTCTCCGGCTCTTGAAGGTTCGCGGCTACCTGAGATAATGCAGCTCGGTGGTTTGAGTCGCCCCGGGACATCGGACCTGAAGGAAATAGACTCCCGAAGACAGATTCCCTCCGTTGAGCACCAAGCTCCGCGCTTCTCCCCCCAAGCCTCGGTCGAGAAGGGCAACCTGTCTCCCCTGCCGGTCAAGTAAGCTGACGCTGTAAGGCTGACCAGCAGCTACGATAAAGTTGATGGTCGTTCGGTCGTTGAAGGGATTGGGGTAAGCGGGATTTAAAAGAATGGCTGATGGCAGCCTCCCTCCCGATTTCTCCTCAGGAACGCCCCAGCCAACGGGTCGTTCGGGGGTGATGACCGCATGGATAGCAAAGTTGTAAGGGTGCATACGGAGATCATCATGCAAATTTCTCCATTCACCATCATTGTATGTATAACTTCGTGTTCCGGTTGGCGTGTATCTACCATTATCCATCAACACTGCCAGAGTATCAAGTGAGTCGGATTGAATCGGTGCTGCAGCTAAGTGAAAATCTACAGAATTGAAAAACGCAATCTGAAGTGTGCGTAGGTCGATTGTATTCCATACAACACTGTCGCCGCTAAACATCAGATTCTCAAAGGGTACCTGCACAGAATCTACTGCATCTGTCGGGTATCCTGGAATACCAAATTTATCTCCACTCTCAAACAAAACCATGGTTAAGCCAGGTTCCCCACCTAAACCTTCCATATCGTAAATAGCTATATGAGCTTCCAGCAGATAAAAAGGAGCATAGAGCGGCGTAAAACGGACGTCGAAATATTTGTCACCCCAATCATCAGGCCGAACCGCGAATTTTGGCAGTGATACTGGATCCTCATACCTCAATGTATCTTGGTTCTCACCTTCGTCAACCGTCGGTAAATGCGACGCTAAAACGTGCTGAGCCCCGCTATGAGGAACGCTCCGCACGTCCCGGACCTGTTGGGCGCTAACGGCGACGCTCAAGATAAACACCACCGATAACGCCAAGTAAAACTGCTTTGACATTTTACGCTACCTTTTAAAAAATCAGCGGATTAACGCTATCTTTTGGAAATGCTTCTCCGAGGGCGTATTCAAAGCTAGCAGATAGATCCCGCTGGCTAATCCTTCGCCGTCGAAGACCAATCGGTGACTGCCCGCCGGTAGGACGCCGCTGTAAATGGTCGAGACCAGCCGGCCGGACAAATCGTACACACTTAAACTAATCGGTTCACTCGCCGGAACCGACACCGACACGGTGGTTCGGGCATTGAAGGGATTGGGATAAACCGACGCTATGCCGAGTTCGAAGGGAATTCCGACATCCTTTGGTTCGGAGACATCCGCGTTCACATCTACGGTGAGGGTCAGAGGCACGACTATTAATGGAGTTCGTCCGTTGTTCCGGACATTTAAATTCGCCTGCAGTCGGTCCCCATCAGTAAGCCCTTCCGCGTCAAACCTTAAGTTGACGACTGCTTCGACGTCAGCGTCGATATCGCCTCCTGCCGGCTCAGATGCAACCCAGTTGGGCGGTCCCAAGTACCACATACGGATGTAACGAAATGTGTCGTTGTTCACCATCCCCATTGCCAGCCGTCTGGTGGTGCTGTAACTGCGCGAAACAAACAGGCCGTCGGCTGGTATATCCCCTTCCTCGGTGAGCAGATCGGCTAAAAAGCGAATTTGACCAGACGCTGGATTGGCGGCATACAGCAGAGGCGTGCCCGCATCCGACCGCACATACATCAGCAGATTGAAGCCGTCTAAGACCTCGCCGTCCCAGGCTAAAGCCCTAACAGGCAGAACATTGGGGATTTCGCCCAGTTGATTGCCCTGGAGGTCTATGTTGACAAGCGCCGAACGGTTATTTGCAGCCCATAGCGTCCCATCGTCGCCTATTGCCAACGCCGCGTTAGGATTAAACGGACCATCGAAAGTTGAAAGAACTTGTCCATTGACGCTCATACGGTATATTGAGGCGGTTGATGAACCATAGAGGCATTCGCCGTCCCAAGCCAGGTCGTGCATGCCGATGCCGGCGGAGCCGGGCTGGAGGAATCTGGCTCCCGGAATCGGAGCGCCGTTTCGGTCCAGAACATAGATATAGTTCGGCTCGTCGTTGTCGTGCCCTCCTGTCACATAAAAACGGTCATCAGCGAAGACTATCCCGTTCAGCCTGCGGTCTCCCAACGCTTCCGCAATCTCAATGGAAGTGAATAGTTCATACTGCTCGATCTCATCGGCAGGCTCAATTTGAGCCTGCCATGAAAGCGGAGCATTTCCTATATTTTGCAAAATTAGATACTGCACGTTTCGGGCGTCAGGCGCCAGCATTTGAGTGATCTGCGCCTGACCCACCGCCAACTGGCAGAACCGCAATTGGATGTTGACTTCGGTGGTGTCGTTGTTGACCACCTCCACTCCCTCCACCCTCTCGGTTAGAAATCCCGGCGCGCTGGTGGTGAGGGTGTATGACGCTTCTGGAATGCGCTCGGCGATAAAATGACCGTGAACGTCCGAGACCACTTCGATGTTAAACGGCTCAAACAGAATCAGCGCACCTTCAATAGGTTCGCCATTGCTGAGGTCAGAAACCACACCCTGGGCGGCGCCCAAGCCGTCCGCAGCAGCCATTTCGCCGAATAAAGGAATGCCTTCCCGATAAGTGACCGCCCACTGCAGCATTCCGGCTTCCGCCAAGTGCGGTTCAAAATCAATATGGTAGCCGCCGTTCTCGTCGGTGAAAGCAACTTGATACACCGAACCGTCTCGCTTCTGGATGCACACCGCCGCGCCTTCCACCGCCTGACCATCAGCGCGGACAGCACCGTTAAGAAAACGTGTTGCCACGGAGATAGTATCTGGCAGGTCGATTGTCAGCTCCGCCGGTCGTTGGAGGCGATACTGCACCGCTGGATCCGCCAGCCAGATGTAAGCTCGGGCGTTCATACGGCCTATGACGCGGTATTGTTCGAGCGGCGTGTCATATTGAAGCACCATCTGGGTCATCGCTGCGTTCACGGCATAGCCCAGGTCGGGGATGCCCTGGTCAAACCAGGCCTGGAACAACTGCTGGTCAAAGTAGCTGTTGCCCTCGGTGAAGGTGGATATCACCGAGCCGTGAGCGCCGATAGAACCTCCCTCCTGCTTCTGGAAATTCTCGAGTATGCAGTCGGCGACGCGAGTGGCGATGTTGGCGTTAAGGCAGGCCGAGGAAACAAGTATAAAAGGCGTCTGGCGGTTGTTCATCTGCCGGACGATGCCGGAGTTGATGCTGCGGCCGTGTAAAGCCTCGTTCATATAGATGGCGTTGCCATGCCCGCGATAGTTGAAAATGCCCACACCGTCGCCATTGACCAGAGCCACCAGATTGTTGATAGTAGCATTGGCGTCATCACCAAAATAAGGAATCAGTTCCGGGCAGGGTTGGCTGTAGTTGAATTGGAGAATGTTGTTGGCGCAGCGAAGGTACTCTTGACCTAAGTTTGGCAGGCTGGCGGAACTCGTTACCAGAACCGCCCGCCCCAGCCATCCGGCGTTGTCAGGGTCGTCAAAGCGCCAGAGCAAGTAATCCAGTATCTTGGCGACTTGAAGCTGAAGCTGGTCGAGATGCTCCGGATCTTCATACGTCAAACGTCCGACCGAGAGGTCGGGGATGCAGTCCTCGAAGCCGTCCTGGTTCAGACCGTCCTGACAAGCGTACCAGGTGTCGCTATGGCTGTCGGTGTCCGGAACATAAGTGCCGGGATCTTCCGGATCCCAGTAATACATTGGGACGTCCCACTGAAACGAATCGCCGTCGCCAATTAGAAACAGATACTCCAGTCCTTCTTCGTATCGTTCCCCAACGACCTCCTTCAGCTCCTCCGGTCCCTCGAGGTCATCGGCAATAAAGACATCCATTCGCAGCCCCGTGGCTTGGTGATAGTCAATTAGGGGCTGAGCAGCCTCCAGAGCTTCCTGCTTCAAAACCACAAGCAGCCTAACAGGCTCGTTTTCGTCGAAGTCAAAGGGTCGAAACTCAGGATAGTTTATGATGACGGACCTTTGCGCTCGCGCGAGGTTCGGACCGGGGCGGTGGGATTTGACGAAGCTGCGCGGGGACGGCTGAAAGTCGATGCGTATTATGGCTCTACTCGTCATTGCGAGTTCGCCGTCGCGGGGTGAATATCGGAAGGGGATGAAAGTCAAACCAGTAACCGCCAAACCTCCCCAGCCCTGCGCAGGGCTGAGCGCCGCGTTGTCCGGTGGAAGGACGTTGGTCTGATCATAGACGGTTTGATTGAACTCAAATGCGTTGTCTGTTGGACCGTCGTCCCGTTGAGGCTTTTGGAGGGGATAGATGCGGAATTTTCCCACATCGGTCCATTCAGCCTCTATCATCTCCACTGAAGGAACAGCCCTATCTGGAAGAGCGATGACGTCCATAACGCTTGGTAGAGCCGGTTCGCCAATGCTGCCGGTTAGCGCTGTCGCGGATGGAGGTAGAGACAAAAGCTGAAAATCGCCGGCTTCAGTCTTGACAGTTTCGACAGAGAACCCGAAGAACCGCAATTCGACAACCATCGACTGCGGTGTTTCATTCAAGACCTTGGCGGTGTAAGCCTGTGGCGTTCCTCCCGCTGCCAAGGGAATCCATTCGGCGGACGCGAGAGCGGTTGAAGCTAGTATCAGCATCAACACGGCACAGAAGACCATGGATGCGAAACGCAGTCTTACCATTGCGGAGCCTCCATTTTCAGGTTATGCACTCAAAAAGATGATACGCAAGCGCGGAGATCACTCTGGGGAGAGCGGCAGCGCTGTTGGCTGCGTTGAAAAAGCAGGTTTCCTTTACCTCAACTTTAAAATCAGCAGGCCGAGGTCTTCATCCGCCAAGAACACGGTTTGGTCGTCGGTAACAAACAGATTGACCGGTTCAGGCGCCAGATACTTCCCCACCAGGCGCGGAGCATTCGGATTGGAAACGTCCGCGGCATACAGGGCGGTATGTTGGTCGATGAAGTAGGCTGTATTGTCAATCACTTTGACCTTAATAATCGCATCGGCCTTCTCCGGCGTAACTGAGCCGCGCAGGCGGGGATTGTCTTTATTCGAGACGTCAATCACACAGATCCCGCATTGGTAATCGGCGACCACGGTGTAATGCTTGTCAGCAGTCAACGCGACGTCCCGCGCTGCACCGGGTGTATCGATCATCCCCAGCGGTGTAACGCTGTTGGCTATGGCTGAATAATGTATCTGGAGTATCCGCATGCCCAACTGGTTATTAGCGATATATGCAAATTCATGGTCGAAATCCAATCCTCGAGCGGTGCCGCCCAGCGAGAACACCGCGCCGCGGATGGACGTCTCGTCCCAGTCGTCGTATTGGGCGTCATATACAACGGTAAAGACCTTGAAACCCTCGGTGCGGTCAACCTCACACACAATCACCGTGTCTGAGGAAACCTCAAAGAATCCAAATTCCTCTAATCCCAGGTCGAATATAGTCTTCTTTCGCCCGCTGGTGGCGTAATCGTAAAAGGTAACGCCTCCCAGCCCGGATGACTCATTCACCAGAATTACGTTAGCCGCAGGAGAGAAAGCCACTTTCTCAGCGCCGCTTGAAGTGCCTAGCCGGGAGACATTTTGGGGAGCCGAGAGGTTTGAAATATCATATATAGTTACACCCGCTTCCCCGTCCGCGACGAAAGCAAGGGTGTCATATACCCACACGTCCTCGGCCCAGCCTGGCGTTTGGGTTTGGCTTAAAAGGACGAAGGCGTCGTCGATGCCGGTCGGACCCGCAGGATCGCTTCTTTCGGCGCAGCCGCTTAAGAAGCCAAGTACGAGCAGGGCTATAAGCGTATAGGTTGATTTCAAGCGGCGTACTCCTCTGCAACTTACTTAAAATGGTTGGGGACGAACAACGCAGGCTTTTTCCCTGCGGGACGCTTGCCGCGGAAATACTCAGGATGCTGTTCAGCGATGGCTTGCCGGATGCGCTTGCGGGCTTCGTGAAGATACCACCGCAAGGTTACCTTGGGGCAAGCCAGTATCTCCGCAACCTCGTCGGATGTGAATCCCTGCAGGTCGCATAGAATAAAAGCCGCCTGCTGCTTGGAATTCAGTTCGTTCGCCAATTTGAAAAACAACTGCCGCAGTTCCTGACGCTCGAAATCCAGAGCCACGGATTCATGGTCAGGATTAGGAATGTTGTCGTAGGCATCTGGTTTTTCATCCAGAGAGTGTTCACGGGAACGGCGGCGCTTGGAGCGCAGATAATCGATGGCTGCGTTGACGGTCAGACGATACAGCCAGGTGAAAAATTTCTTATCCGGATCAAATCCCGCAATGCCTTTGTACAGTTTTATAAACACCTCCTGAGCGACATCCCGGGCGTCTTCATAATTGCCCAACAC
>CAZCEM010000107.1:0-7342 GCA_964497555.1 uncultured bacterium | reverse complement strand
CCCCCTTCAATAGAAGGGGGGTATATCAAGTCCAGCATTTGAGTTACCCCCCTTCTATTGAAGGGGGGCAGGGGGGTTGCCATAAAGGTAATTGATTTACTGAATGCAAATTGGTATAAGAATTCAAAACGCCGCTCCAATAAAAACGGGGCGGCGTTTTAGTTTATGCCAAACTGATATCAACAGACGGTTCTTCGCGGCTGGCGCGGGTAATCCAGATTTTTACGCTCCTTTCCCGGGATCCAAGTTAAAGCGGGAACTCCATATTAAATTTGATTCTTTAGAATTCTGTCTTGCATAAGATTATTAATTTCCTCAAACACTCGCAGCATATTATATTGATTTTTATGATGAACTCCATTTTTCACAAGGAGCTGCGATGTTGGCTTTAAAGTTAAGCCTTTGTTTATTAACCGTTTTGATATTGACTGGCGGTCTGTTTAATCTGAACGCCGCCGCCAATGCTCCTGCGGTTATATGCGAGGCTGTTTCTTTAACCGACGGCGTTCGGCTTGAGTTCCGTTGTTCACTCAACGTCCTTCAGTCCCTCCGATTCGAGCAAACTGCCGCTGCAGCTGACTTTTCGTCGAACTTCGGGCTGGTCTATGAATACGGCCAGCCAATGCTGCCCTCAATCAGCCGTATCGTGGCAGTGCCGCCTGAAGCGGGGCTTTGTCTGGTCATGGAACCTGGCGAGGAACAAATAATATCCGCAGCCCCTCCTGCGGTCTGCCGCGACGAGAAGCTCAAATCGGCCGCATCTTCGGCTTTCTCAGCCCCATCGGTCTTTCCCAGCTGTTTAGCAGAGATGTCGCAACCATTCGTAATCCGGGGCGTTCGCTTTGCGCGGATTACTGCCTATCCGGTTCGTTATGACGCCGAGCTGCAGGCTTATCGGTTCAATCCCGAACTCCGAGCCACGATTCGATACACCAACCAGACGCCCGTGAGTCCCGGGCGAGAGCTGTCAGGACGGCGCATCAGCCGCGACTTCGCTGAGTTCATCCGCGCGGTTGCGGTCAACGGAGACGACATTCTGCGCGACAACGGCATCTTCAACAACGCGCTTAATCCCACCGGCTACTATCTGGTAGTGACCAATGAACTTTTGCTGCCCTTTGTAGCACCCTTTATTGAGTGGCGGCGGAAGGCGGGCTATCAGGTCGATATCCTCAGTCTGCCCGACGACATCGCCCGCGCCGACGCGGTGGGAATCAAACGGATGGTGCAGGCTCGTTACGACGCCTGCCTGAATCAAGGCGTCGAGCCTTTCGACCAGATTTTGCTGGTGGGTGACCGTTCCATTTACATGTGGCCTCCGGTGGCGGGTTTGCAATTAGCAGCAGAAATCGGCGAGACGATCTGGAACGCCGCTCCCCACGCCGACTATAAGTACGCATGTCTGGAGGGCAACGACAGTTACATGGACGCCGGAGTCTCCCGCTTCTGCGGCGGATACGAAGACCAGTTAGATTTCATGGTCGGTAAAACCCTCGCCTATGAAGCGACGCCCTACATGGATGACACCCGCTGGTTCACCAGAGGAGCGGTGTATTCCCAGCATTGGGGCAACAATCCCGAACTTGCCTGGCATCCGACGATGCACACCAACTTGCGATGGGCGACCGAGTTGCTGGAATTTCAGGGCTTCGACGATGTCCGTTTCTACGAGGATTATGATTACGATCAAGACGGACGCCGGGTGGCGCCCTTTGTTCAAACTCAATTCAACGAAGGCGTGAACCTGCTGCTGGGCCGCGCCGAGAACCTCTATTGGGCGCAGTCCCTGAACGGCATCGACGACAACGTGGTATTCCCGCTTCGTCTGAATCTGGCAGGACACGGCGAATACGCCACCTGGCAGATGATGCGCTTAGGTTCGGGCGAGCATCTGAAGGGTCCGGTGGCTTCGACCTGCGGCTGGGGGGGACCGCCGACAATCTCCACCAACGCTGTGTGGTTGGAGATGGTCAGCGGCATGATTCAGCACGACTTGAGCTACGGCTGGACGAGAGTGTACGCCACTACAGTCGCTGAGAACTACTTCCCTAACTTTCAAGTGGCGGACATGCCGGTATACGGTCACATCAAGACCGACAGCGATTTCTATGGCGATCCCGGCCTTCGTCATTGGCGTGGTGTGCCGACCATCGCGGCGGCGCGTTTTCCGGCAGAGGTTCCCAATGTCGCCAACTCGGTCGAGGTTCAGGTCTTTACGCCAGGGCGTAACACTCCTCTGCCCGACGCGCTGGTGACACTGTATGCGCCGGGCGAGATGCCGGATTTTAACGACCAGCAGTACGCTGCTTACCAAGGGATGGAGATATTCTCGGAACAAACCGACGCTCAGGGAAACGCCGCGGTTTGTGTTCGATGCGGAGCACCTTTTCCAGGGCCATGTGGTATATGTTACGGTCACCGGTCGGGAGGTGCGGCCGTTCTTTGGTCAGATGCCGATTCGCGACGTCAATGTCGGTGTGCAGGTTGACAGTTATGAACTGACTGAGATTCAAGGAAACTGGGATGGAACCGTCAATCCCGGTGAGAGTTTTAACCTTAGGATCCACGCTGCCAACTATGGGCTGCAATCAGTAGCTCGCGGGGTGGTCGGACAGGTAACGAGCCTCTCACCCTATGTTGTAATTTGGGGCAGCAATCAGGTTTCCTTTGGGGATATCGAGCCAGAGGAGACGGTGGAAGGCGATACAACTGTGTATTTCACGGTGGATATTTCTTGTCCTGACGCGGTTTCGCGGTCCTTTTTAACACCGCAACTTGCAGTAATGTTCACATCTGGTCAAAACTCCTGGCGGTCGATCCTGCAAGTGGATCCGGAAGCGCCTGATTTTGAGGTGGTCGCAACCCAAGACGAGTCAGTTCCGATGGATGGCCAAGTCCATGAGATCAGTTTTAGGCTGAAGAATCGCGGGCGTCAAAACTCCGAGCGAGCGGAGGTTCAGCTGCTCCCCCAGACCTACGGATTACAAGCAGAGAACAACCAGATTCTCCTTGACCCCTTAGCTGCCGGAGCTGAAACTGCAATCGACCAGTTCACGGTGAGCGCTCCGCTGCAAGCCATCCCCGGCGCCAGAATCGAGATGCTGCTGGTCTGCGTATTGGAGGGTGGATTTACTGACAGCGCCCATTTCTCAGTTACAGTCGGTCAACCAGCTCAGAACACTCCACTGGGTCCAGACAATTACGGCTACATCTGCTACGACGACACTGACCAGGGCTGGGACGCGGCGCCGGATTATGACTGGATCGAGATAAGCCCGCGAGAGCAGGAGCGAGACTTCAACGGAACCCCTTGCGCCTTCACAGGACGGACGCTGTACGACATCGGTGAAACCGAGGTGGTGGAGCTGGATTTCCAGACCCAGTTCTATGGGCATCTGTACGACCGCATCACCATCAGCACCAACGGATACCTCGCGATGGGCGACCAAGAGATGGTCAGCAACTTCGAGAACTGGCCCCTCGACAAGGGCATCGGCGGTGGAGTGGGCATGATCGCGCCCTTCTGGGACTGGCTGCGCTTTCAGGAGAGTTCGCAGGTTTGTTATCACCACGTGGAAGCTGAAGGGATTTTCATCATCGAATGGTATAAACTGCGACACCACGACAACGGCGAGCGCGACCTGACCTTTGAAGTAATCCTTTACGACCATGCGGCTTATATTACTGATTCCGGCGACCAGCCGATTCAATTCAACTATCGCAGCATACAGAACATCCAAGGAGCGTATGCCGAGCGCTCCGACATGCCCTTTGCGTCAGTTGGCATCTCCAGTCCCGACGGTCTATCGGGAATAAACTACACCTTTTACAACCAGTATCCGACAGCGGCGGCGCCTCTGGCGAATCAGCGAGCCTTGCGGTTCGAGGTAGGCGGGCTGCCTCAGCCGCCATGTCAATTCAATCTGTTGCGCCCTGAGAACGACTATGTATCCCCGACCATCGACATAGATTTTCAGTGGACTGAAGCCTTGGATCCCAATCCGAGGGCGATAGTGAAGTATTATCTGGCGATAACGGCGCAGGATGACACTCGCGAATACCCGACTGATGCCAACCATCTGATGTTGAACTTCTACGTGCAGGGATACAACATCGACTGGCTGAAAGCCAACGACGCGGTCTGGCGGGTAACTGCGATAAGCGGCAGGGACACGGTGCGTTCTCTCGAACAGCGGCGCTTCCGGTTGGCGGAGAACGTCGGCAGTCCGCGGATGGATGACGGACTACCCTGGACGTTCGGCTTTCAATCTATAGCTCCCAATCCCTTAAACTCGACAGCGGCTTTGACCTTCCGGACAACCGAGTCAGGGCGGGTTCAGCTGTCGGTATTCGATGTTCGCGGGCGGGAGGTCGCCACGTTGTTTGACGGTGAGACCGCGGCGGGAAGCCATGTCGTCTGTTGGGATGCTTCGGATATCGCAGCGGGGGTGTATCTGCTGCGGCTGACATCCGGAGCATGCGTCAGCATGCGCAAGGCGGTGCTGGTGAAGTGAGCAGAGGGCTTGCCAGCTTGACGCGGCTCGGCAGCGGCAGCGGAAATCCCCATGAATGTAACTGTCCAACATTGTTGAAAATGCAACTCGCTGCCGTGGATCTACAGACTCGAAGGGAAAGGCAGTTCTGATTCGAGGCGATTTTTCCGCTGTCAATCCCGATTCCCGCGCTGGCGGTTTCTTGGATCCCTTTCTGGAGTGTATATTTAAAGAAAGAAGGACGACATTTTTAGCATTTAGCCGTCCGGGAGCAAACGCTGCGGATTTGAACGCTATCTGTACCCGCTCAGGTGCACCAGAGGCAATTCATGCTAAAGGATCCTAACACAGTAAGCCAAAACCATGAAGGAAACCGCCATTAAACGTCCCGACGTTGTCTATCGCGACGGCAAGCCAGCGGCGGTGATCCTTAGCATTGATGATAATGAAGAGGTTCTTGGTTGTTTATTGTGAGTAATGATCTTTCTCTATGAGAATATGGTTCCGACGCGTCAAAGGCGCGTCTTTGCGAGCCTGCTGAAGGCAAGCGAAGCAATCTCATGAGGTTTTCCTTAGATTCTGCCAAATAGTTTATCCCTATACTTGGTGCTGTTCAGCAACAAAAAACTCAATGAGATTGCTTCATCAGCCTTCGTTCGTAATTTCCGTCACCCTTCCGTCACGTCCTATCTCCTTGCCCTGCAAAGAGATAACGGTTTCATGTGACGATGTGACGATTTTTCCCCATATCCTTATCTGTCCTGGTATTCGCTCTTTTTTCGTAATTTGTAATTCGTAATTCGTAATTCAATATTACAACCTTTTCCATAACAAAAAAAGCCTTTTCCACAAGAGGATACAATGAACATTCCCGTAGATCTGTACTACACCAACGACCACGAGTGGGTCCACGTTAGTGGCAATGAAGCCGTATTCGGCATCACCGACTACGCCCAGAGCGAACTGGGCGACATCGTGTTCCTGGACCTGCCCGCCGTCGGCGCTGCTGTCAAACAGGGCGAGAAATTCGGCGACATCGAAGCTGTTAAAGCCGCCGCAGGCATCTACGCGCCGGTCTCCGGCACGGTCGTGGCTGTCAATGGCGACCTCGAAGGCAGCCCCGAAATCATCAACCAGTCCCCCTATGAGCAGGGCTGGATCGTCCGCGTCAAGATCGCCGACCAGGCTGAATTGAAGAAATTACTCACCGCGGACAGTTACAAAACCCTGCTGGCGAGCCCTGAAGGAGCATGACGTGGATTTTACTTCACATACCCCCGCGGATATCCAACATCTGCTGAAAACCATCGGCGTGGATTCGATAGAGGAATTGATTGATAAGATTATTCCGGTTGATCTACGGCTGGAACGACCGCTGAATCTGCCCGAATGTATGCCGGAAGCCTCGCTGACGCGGGAGTTCAAGGCTATGGCGAGTGAGAACCTGGTGGCGGCGGACTTGCGGTGCTTCCTCGGCGGGGGGTCTTACGACCACTACATCCCCGCGGCGGTGCACGCCATCATCAGCCGCCCCGAGTACCAGACCGCCTACACGCCCTATCAGGCGGAGGTATCTCAGGGCACGCTGCAGACGATTTATGAATATCAGACCATGGTCGCCCGCCTGACTGGTATGGACGTCGCCAACGCTTCCCACTACGACGGCGCCACCGCGCTGGCTGAGGGTGCGTTGATGGCCGTTTCCGCCAAGGGCAAACGGGCGATTGCGGTGCCGGAGAGCTTGAATCCCTGGTACTGGCGGGCGCTGGAAACCTACTGCGGCCCGGCGGAGATTGAAATCCGGACGGTGAAATGCACCGACGGGCGGACCGATTTGGAAGCGTTGAGAGGCTCGCTGGACGGCGTCAGCGCGCTGCTGATTCAGCATCCGAACTTCTTCGGGCTGCTGGAGCCGGTCGAAGATGCCTCATCCATTGCCAAAGCCGCCGACGCGCTGGTGGTGTCATCGACCAATCCGATGACATTGGCGCTGATGAAACCGCCGGGCGAATGGGGCGCGGATATCGCCACCGCCGAGGGGCAGCCGTTAGGTATCGGCATGGCGCTGGGCGGACCCTATCTGGGTATGTTGGCGACCAAAAAAGCCTTCGTGCGAAAGATGCCGGGGCGCATCGTCGGCCGGACGGTCGATAAGAACAGCAAGGAAGGCTTCGTGCTGACCCTGCAAGCTCGTGAGCAGCACATCCGTCGGCAGGATGCGACCAGCAACATCTGCTCCAATCAAGCGTTGATGGCGCTTTCATCGCTGGTGTATATGAGCCTAATGGGGCGCGACGGATTGATTCAAGCTGCTGAGAAATCCTACCGTGGAGCGCATTATCTGGCGGAGATGATCGCGGCTGTTCCGGGTTGTTTGTTGAAGTTTGGCGGAGAGTTCTTCCATGAGTTCGTGGTAGAACTGCCGTGCCCGGCGGTGGAAGTCATCAGCCAGTTGACGGCGAAGAAGCTACTGGCGGGACCGGCGCTGGGCCGCTGGTTCAAGGGCTGGGAGAACGCGATGTTGATCGCTGTGACTGAAAAACGAACTAAAGAGGACCTCGACGCGCTGGCGGAAGGAATACAGAAAGTGTGCAAGTAGGATGGAAAGAGCACCAGGGCGGGCAGAAATGTCCGCCCTTGGTGTTTGGAGGGGTGAAGGATATGTAAAAATAGGTTCCTCGCTGTTTCGTGTGGGTAACATAAAAAGGTGTTCATTGATTCGTCAGAGCTTGATGCCGTGGCGTTTGTCTTCGCAAACGAGCCCATAAGCTAATATTGTAGCCACTTTCCGTGATCATTTCCCAGAAAATAGCTCCCTCCAGCCGCGTAGGTCGGGCGTCTCGCCCGAC
>CAZCEM010000106.1:0-7343 GCA_964497555.1 uncultured bacterium | reverse complement strand
GATATCGAACTTGAATCGTTGTCCGATAACTTCGATGCGGTTGTGCTCGCAGTCGGAATGGGGAATTCAGCCTCCCTGGATATCATAGAGCGCCATCTCCCGCCTGAGAAGCGATTCGACGCACTCGCCTTTCTGCGGCAGTTCAATCATAACATACTCACCGTCGCCGCTGGTTCCACAATTATTGTAATTGGCGGCGGTAACAGCGCCATCGACGCGGCTCGCGCCGCCAAGCGCTGTGGTGCGAACGTCGTAACCATCGTCTATCGGCGGAGCCGCCTCGAAATGCCCGCCTTCGAGGAAGAGATAGAAGCCGCAATATCGGAAGGTGTCGAAATCACCACCCACAGCGTCATCGAATCTTGTAAAATGACTCCCTCCGGCAGAATCGACGTTGTGCTCAAGGACTTCCAGAATGGAGCGAATCGAGGCGGGCTGCAATGCGATTATATTATCACAGCCATAGGCCAAAAGGGTGACAAACGGGTCGTCGATGCGACTTACTTTCGCACCAATAGCGAAGACCGCATCATTGTCGACGAGGAGACCGGTTACAGCGGATTCAGAAACGTTTTTCTTGCCGGCGATATCTGCGCTGACAACCATGCCAGCCTAATCGGCGCGATCGCGAGCGGAAAAAGGGCTGCTGTGGGGATTCGGAGGTTCCTCGAACATTATACCTCCGGCTATGAAGGTCTGGACGCGCTGAAGGTGCTGAATGCCAATCCCCGCGCAAAGATGAAAACGCTTCCGAAGGAATTGGCTGCCGCTGAATCTTTCGATCCGGTCGAGGCGACGGCTGGATTTTACCTGGTTCAGACCTGTGGTAAGTGCAATCACTGCATCGACAATTTCGGCTGCCCGGCGTTGATTAAAAGCGGCGGCAAGGTCATCATCGACCAGAATCAATGCAACCGCTGCGGTCTCTGCATCGACGTCTGCATCAACGACGCTATCCACTGGGTCGAGCCTGAGTCGGCGCAGAAGCACGCAGACAACATTCTTATGCAGGAGTGATTTTCGCACCGCCGGGGGATTTCCGAATTGTCTGGAGCAACCGGACGGAGATTTTAAATCGAACTTATGCGAGAAATTCAAAAAATGCTGATCGCCGGGATTGGCGGTCAGGGGGTGGTATGGCTCACCAAACTCATCGTCGAGGCGGCGGTCCAAGCCGATATTCCCGCGGCGTCGAGTGAGATACACGGCATCGCTCAACGGAGAGGATCGGTGGTAGCAGGCGTTACCTTCGGCGACCACGCCTACGGTTTTGTCGAAGAGGCTGAGGCTGACTTTCTCATCGGTCTCGAGCCTTTGGAAGCCATGCGCTGCTTTTCCTTTCTGCATCGTGGCAGCAGCGTCGTCATCGACGACAATCGCATTCTTCCCCACATCGTCAATGTCGGAGCAATGGCCTATCCGGACGTTGACTCTTTCATCGAATATCTAAAAAAAAATGTTCGTCAGGTAATCTGCAATCAGAAATTCGACGCTGCCTTGTCGCCTGTGTTGAGAAACGTGCACATCCTCGGAAAGGCAACGCAGCTTGAAGGTTTCCCGCTCGCTTCCGCGGACATCGAACCGGCGCTGGTTAAACTGGCGAGACCT
This sequence comes from uncultured bacterium, assembly GCA_964497555.1. Classification (GTDB taxonomy): domain Bacteria; phylum Electryoneota; class AABM5-125-24; order Hatepunaeales; family Hatepunaeaceae; genus CAZCEM01. The sequence continues at coordinate 5,735 of CAZCEM010000106.1, read as the reverse complement.
GGTTATGAGCGGGATACTCTGAGAGCGTTTGAATTGGGGAGAACTCTTGCGGGAGGAGGCCAATAGGTTGACCGAGAGGGATTGTCATCATAAGATATCTTTCACCATCAACGGCGCGCCGAGGGCTGCAACCGTTCGGGATTCGCTTCTCTTGATAGACCTTATCCGCGACGGGCTTGGACTGAAGGGGACCAAGCCTGGATGCGGCGAGGGAGAGTGCGGCGCCTGCACGGTTCTGGTCAACGGCGAGGCGGTCAATTCCTGCCTGTATCTCGCGGTCAATATCGACGGGAAAGAGGTCGTTACCGTTGAGGGACTATCGCTGAACGGGATTCTGGACAAGGTTCAGGAAGCTCTGATTCGGCACGGAGCGGTGCAGTGCGGTTTCTGCACTCCGGGAATGGTAATGTCGATTAAGGGATTCCTGACGGAATGCGATAAATACCAGCTTGACCCCACGCGGGAGGATATCCAGAAGGCGCTGGCCGGCAACCTCTGCCGCTGCACCGGTTATGTAAAGATAGTCAACGCCGTCGAGTCACTGGTGAGAGGGGAATGATGGAACAAGAACTGCGCATAATCGGCAAACCAACCCCGAAACTTGACGCAGCGGTGCGGGCGAGCGGTCAAGCCGTATATGGTCAGGACGTTGTCCTGCCAGGGATGTTGCATGGAGCGATCCTGCGCGCTGAGTATCCCTCGGCCGTAATCGAATCCATTGACGTCACGAAAGCCCTGCAACTCGAAGGCGTTGTCGCCGTGCTCACCGCCGACGATATTGACTGTGAGAACCTCAGCTATACCAGAGATCACCCGGTCTTAAAAAAGGGAGAGGTTAACAGCATCCGCGACGAGATCGCAGCCGTTGCCGCAACCTCGAAGGAAGCCGCCAGGAAGGCCCTCAGTCTGCTCAAAGTTAAATATCTTGTTCGCCAGGGGATTTTCGATCCATTTGATGCGATAAAAGAAACTGCCCCTCAAATCAACAAGTTTGCCCCAGCTAATCTGGGAAAAAACATCGCTCGTGATTTTCACTATGAGCATGGTAATCTTCAGGAGCAGAAGGCTCGCAGCGCCGTCATTGTTACCAGGCGCTACACGCTGCCCCGTGTTGCTCACTGCTGTCTCGGAACCTGCGCCATCACAGCGGATTACTCGACCGCCGACGGTCGTCTCACGCTCTACTGCCTTACCCAGGTGCCTTTTCTCTATCAGCGGGATATGGCGCGAGTGTTGAAGATGCAGCCGTCAGACATCCGCGTCATCCAGACATTCATCGGAGGCGGTTTCGGCAGTAAGCTCGACATGTATCCCTGTGAACCCATCTGCGCCTTGCTGGCGATGAAAACCAGCACGCCCGTTCAAATTGTATTCGACCGCGCCGAGGAATTTATGGCCTCGCCAACCCGGCAGGCCATGGTCATAGATTTGACAACCGGCGCGGATGAAGAGGGCCGGTTCACCTTCCGCGAAGTGAAGATTGTTAAAGACAACGGCGCCTATTCATCCTGGGGCGCGACCACCTCGTTTGTCATGATGCAGACCTTCTCTTCGCTTTACCAGTGTCCCGCCTGCCTATTCGACGCTGCGGCTATCTACACCAACAACCCTTACGCTGGATCCTTCCGGGGCTATGGAAATCCACAGGCCACCTTTGCAGTCGAGCGGAATATTGACCTGATGGCTGAAGAACTGGGGATGGACAAGGCTGAAATACGTCTCTTGAACGCTAATTTTAAGGGAGAGGTCACCGGGCAGGAACTCCGCTACCAGACCTGCGGTCATAAAGAGGCTCTTGAAACCGTTATCGGTCAGGTAAAGCGTACATCCTTAAAGGGGAGCGGAAAATCATCTCAGCGTTTCCGAAGGGGAGTAGGCTTCGCGTCGATGATGCATGTGGGCGGTGGTGCAAAGATCTATCGCTCAGACGGCTGCGGTACGATCGTGAAAATGGATGATTACGGCTTCCTGACGATTATCACGGGTTCCAGCGAGATAGGGCAGGGCTCCGAGACCGTTCTCGCCATGATCGCCGCCGAAGAACTCGGACTGGCTATGTCCCGCATCCGAGTCGTCAACAGCGACACCGACGTCAAACCCTGGGACGTCGGAGTGCATGCGTCCCGGACGAGCTTCGTCGCCGGGAATTCGCTCCTGGGAGCAATCAAGAAGCTCAAAGAGAAGCTTGCGGGCAAGGCGGCCCGGCTTCTCGACGTGGAGCGTGAGCACCTGCTCTTTGAGAACGGCATGGTGACAGCCTCCAGTGTCAATCGCTCGGTCAAGATAGATAAAGTAGTCCGAGAGCTTCATTTCGAGGAGCCGTTTGAGCTTTGCACGGAATCCTATTACTACGAGCCGGGCAGCGATTTTCAAGACCAGGAATTCAAAGGGAATGTTTCCGGCGCTTACGCCTTTGCCGCGCAGGCTGTCGAAGTGGAAGTGGATACCTACACAGGAAACGTGAAGGTGCTGGACGTCCACGTGGCTCAGGACATCGGCAAGGTTCTTAATCCCCTCGGGCTTTCCGGTCAAATCGAAGGCGGAGTGGTGATGGGTATGGGCTATGCATTGACCGAAGAGCTTATCCTCAAAGAAGGGAGAGTTGTGAATCCGACCTTCCATGAGTATAAACTGCCAACCGCTTCTGACGTTCCAAAGATTCACTTTTACCCAATAGAGACGCGCGACGAACAGGGACCTTACGGAGCCAAGGGAGTCGGCGAAGCACCGCTCATCCCGACTGCTGCTGCTATAGCTAACGCAGTCTCCAACGCCCTCGGCGTGAAGATCGACGCCCTCCCGATAACGCCCGAGCGCGTTATGGCAGCGTTGAGGCTCCAAGATAAGGAGGCTGCTGAATGACAGACGCGACCCAAGCCGGAGCAGTTAGAGGGGGAAGAGATTTTCGCGTTGTTACACCGACCTCCACCGACGAACTGCTGGGTATTATCCGGGATCTTCAGGGGAGCCATTTCCGATTCGGGGCTGGCTGCACCGATCTGCTGCTCGATCTGCAGAAAGAGACGGAAGGCGAGCTGACCGTCATCAATCTGGCGCGTTTAACCGACCCATTCTTAACCTCGATTGAGAAAATAGAGGCCGGCTGCAGGCTGGGAGCGCTGGTCACCGCTGCCAGAATTGGATTCGACCGCAATCTCGGCCAGGCTTACCCGGTCCTGGTTGAAGCGGCTGGAAATCTCGCCTCCCGCCAAATACGGCAGTTGGCTACGGTGGGAGGAAATCTGTGCACCGCCTCCCCTGCCGGCGATATTGCCTGCGCCTTAATGGCTTTACAAGCGCGACCGGAGATTCTCTGTGCGGATGGAACGGTCAGGACTCTGGATATGGAGAGCTTCTTTACCGGAGTCCGGCGGACGTGTTTGAAGGAGAACGAGATACTGAGAAGTCTTCTCATCCCAGCCAACAATCCCGGCACATCGCTCCACTCAGGCTTCATCAAGGTCGGAACCCGACGATCGATGGAGTGCGCGGTGGTTTCGCTGGGCTATCATATACAGACCGGTTCCGACGGGACGGTGACAGCGGCGGGAGTTGCCATCGGCTCGGTCGCGCCGACCATAAGATTGGCAAAGTCTGCCGGCCGGTTTCTTGTTGGTAAAAGGTACGCATCCATCGACGCCAAAGAGGCGGAAACTTTCGCGGGACTGGTGATGGAATATGCGTGTCCCATCTCCGACCTACGCGCTTCAGCGCAATACCGAAATCAAGTGCTCTTCAACATCAGCAAGAGTCTCTTCGACCAACCCCAAACAAAAGTTTAACCGAAGCAAGTATGAGCAGCAATCTCGATAGAACCGTTCGCGTCATCAAATTGACGCAGAATGAGAACGCCTTTGGCACTTCGCCAAAGGCGTTGAAAGCGATTGAAGAGCATTATCGCGATGCATTTCGATATCCTGACGTCTTTCACACCGCGTTGAAGCAGAAGCTGGCGGATCATCATCAGATTGCGCCGGAAGAAATCGTAGTCGCCGCCGGTTCGATCGAACTTATGGATATTTGCATCAAGACGTTCGTCGAAGGTGAGAATAACATCGTCACCGCTGAGATCACTTTCGAGGGGTACAGGTACCTGGCAAGGACCAATCGAAAGGTTTGCCGGCTGGCGCCTTTAACGGGCCACCGGATCGATCTGGGGAAGATGCTGCAACGCTGTGATGATATGACCAGGATTATTTTCATCGCCAATCCCAACAATCCCACGGGAACGATGGTGACGCACTCCGAGATGGAAGCCTTTCTGCAAGCCCTGCCTCCCACGTGCTGTGTCGTCAGCGACGAGGCCTACAGCCAATACGTCACTTCCGAAGAGTTCCCGAATACGCTGGTTTTAAGAAAAACATTCCCCAATTTGATTATCTTTCACACGTTCTCGAAGATTTACGGTCTCGCCGGGCTCCGCATAGGATACGCTATTGCGCGACCGGAGCTGATAGAGCGAATAATGAAGTTCCGCACCCCGTTTTCCATTAACAGCCTTGCTCTGGCAGCGGCCACGGCTGCGCTGGACGACGCAGATTACCTTGCCCAATGTGCTGCCGTCAACGAGGTGGAACGGAGATATCTCTATCAAGAACTCGAACGCCTCGGCTTCAATGTAACAGAATCGCAGGGCAATTTTCTTTTTATCGATTTCGATAGCGCTGATGAAAAGGAGCGAATGTATGAGTGTTTGAAGAGTGAAGGCGTTTTTATTCGAAGACTGGAGTCCTTCGGGGCGGAACTTGGCTTGCGAATTACCGTCGGTCGTCCGGAACAGAACCGGGTCGTGGTCGAGGTGTTGACGAGATGTTACCGGTAACGCAAAACTCCTGCTGAAACCTGGCTGGATCAAAGAAAGACATTCGTGGAAAAGTCAGGTCTAAAGGGGGGCAGATAATACTTGACATCCGCTGTCATTTCCGCAAAAGCGGGAATCCAGCCCCAAATCCCTCTGGATTTCAGCTTTCGCTGGCATCCAGGGGCTTTTCTTATCTTGTAATCTACCAACAAGATACAAGAACCGACGTGGATTCCAGCTTACGGTGGAATTGTCATGGTGGCTTCCCCACCACGGAACCTGAAAATAGCCCCCCATTGTATTTCCCCCCTGCAAGCAGGGGGGAAAAGGTCGGGCGCGACGCCCGACCTGCGCGGCAGTTGGAAGGCAATTTTCAAGAAAAGCCCCGCTACTCTCGACGCTTACTCCTGAAACACCGGCTGATAAGGCACACCATCACCGGCATCGTCGCGCCGATGATATTGGCGACGCCGTCGCTGACGGTCGCCGATCGCTCCAAGACATGTATCTGATATAATTCGTTCGCGGCGCCTATCAAACCCGCGACCACAATGGGAATGCCGAGCGTCCACCACCATCGCCGGAGAGCTTTTGTCGCCCATAAGTACCCGAGCAGGCAGCACGCTAACAGCGCGTACTCGGCCCCATGCGCCACCCAGTCGGCGTGCTTGAACCGGAAGAACAGAAACCGGCTGGCCGTCCGCCCCGGCAGGCTCGACAGCCAGAACGTAAATCCGCTGTATAGTATCGTGATTACCAGCCACGTCGCGGGCTTTTTAATGAAACTCATAGATACGCCTTCAACACTTCCGGCAGCCGCGTCAATATATCCCCCGCAATCATCCCCGCTTCACCCAGCGCCTCCGCTGCCCGATCCCCCGCTTCACCGTGCAGATATACGCCCAGCCACGCGGCTGTCGCGCTGTCCAATCCC
>CAZCEM010000105.1:0-7359 GCA_964497555.1 uncultured bacterium | reverse complement strand
TTCATTGCCCACCCAGCCCGCTAGGGTAAGTTGCTCGCCGCGGCCCCGAAAGTTGCGGTGATGAAGCCCTCCTCCGTAGAAAGCTTTGTCAGGCTTACGGGGCTGAAGATTCAACAGCGGAAAGAAATAAATGTAGAATGGTTCGTTGACCACCACCAACACTACCGCCCGCCCCTGATCGGCGATCACCTCCAGTTCGACGTGATTGAACAGACCCAGATTCTCCAACGCTAGGCTGTCGGCTTCCAGAGCTTCTTTCGTAACAATTGAGCCGGGCTTGAGGCTCATCTCGCGGCGGATCAACTCACCCGACGTCACCCTGTTGCCCCTGATTTTCACCGCATAGACAATCAGTTCCTCCGCTGTTTGCTCCTCTCCTTTCAACATCGCTCCCCCATAGAGGATGAACAGCAGCAACAAGATCACACCAAGCTTCGTCCTGTATCTTCTCAACATCATGTTTAATGAAGCATCCAAGTGATGTTCAACGCCACGTCGGGCACATTCTGGTCGCCGCGCTTTTTATCGGAAAACCGCAGCACACGCCCTCGAAACTCACCCTTGATTCGTCCGTCTTCATTGAAGGTTGCAACCCAAACAGGCCCTTGCGCCCGCATATCCTCTCCAATCGATGAACCGCCGCTCTCATCGAAAACACGGCTGAACCGTCGCAGCCACATCCATCCTCCGCTCACCGAGAAGCGGGCGTCGCTCCAGGTGGGCAGAGTGGTCAACGCCAAGCTGTAGCCTCGCTCGGACAAGTTCTGAATCCATTCGTCCCACAGCAGCCGTCCATGGTCGTCAACCAATAAGGACAGATTGTTGCTCCACAAGAAAGCCGATGAAAACCGGACCGTCAGGGAATCTCCCAGATTGAACGTTCGATACACCCGGCTTTGGTCGTTTTTAGCCGGTTCATAGTCGAAATCCGTGTAAACGCTGGTGACGGAAAAACGCGCGAGATTTCTCAGAAACTCCTCCCGCCACGGCAGATCAACTGCCAGACGGAAACTTCTGTTCCACCGGTTCTCCCCGCTGCGCGCTCGGTAGAGATAGACCAGATGATGCAAATCCGCTTCCGTTAAAGCCCTCAGTCGAAAGGTCGGCGTCAGAATCCAGCAGCCGGCGAGTTCCATCTGATACTGCAGCTCGTCCCGATCGTTCTGGTCGGCGGCGTCGGGCGTGTCGAAGCGATAGCGAGCCGCGGATGCTTTCAATCCGAGACTGTCCGCGAGCGTCTCAGCCAGATTGACGCTTGAGCCCAACCAGGTCCGCCTCCCCTGCGATAATCCGCCGGAAAAATCCTGCTCCTGCAGGTTAACCCCCCCATAGTTACACCCGCTCCAGACGCTGTATTCCCAGTTGACGCTCAGCTCGTTCTTCCACAGAAGTTCATGATACTGGATATTGGATCCTAAGTGATCGGCGCGCTGCCGGTTAAGGTTTGACTCCCAGGAGAAGATCAAAGGGCGTTGGATGTTGGTCTGGAGAAGATTCTTGAGATTCAGGGCTTCATCCCGGCGGTGAGATTCAGAATAGACAGCCGAGCCGAAATCCCTTCGGTCGGTCAAGGAATAATCGGCGAAAAACTGCTCCTGCGCGCTGTTCTCATCCCCCCAGTGTCCGTTGAGACGAGTTGCGAGTCCGTAATCCCCGCCGCCGCCGTATTGATCCCGCCAGCCCTCGCCGGAATACCTCACCTGCACCGGGTCGAAAAATCCATTCATTGAAGCCGTTAATCGAGCGCCTTCCTTTTGAACGCCGCCGCGTCGAATTCGCATCGGACCGAACATCCCTTCCATTCCCAGCGCCTCCTCCAATCGGTAATCGCCTCCCAGACCTATGAACTCGGAACTCTGCGCGTCGTTCAAGGATCTATACTCGCCACTCGCCGGTTCCACAAAGACTTCATGAAACGGCGCCGCCGGCTCAAAGATGACGCGGTTCGGATAAGCCCGGGCGCCGTCGTCGAGAAACCTGCTCATGCTGCCGTTGACGCCGAAGGAGGCGCGAGCTGATACCGTTTTCATCACATCGAAACTCAAGCGGTGATCGTGTTTCCATTGACGAAAAAAGTGTGGGGCTTGGTGCAGAACGATCTTGTACTGGTCTTCAATCGAAAGGTCGGCGCCTCCTTTAAGGGAGGTCGAGTATTCCAGGCTGGATTTCCACCAATCGACGTCCAATCCCCGGTAGAGATTGATCTGTATCTGGTTGGAGCAGCGGGGCTGGCTAAGGATGAATTCGGTTGAATCTTGGGCGGAAGCCGCTCTCGCGCATGGGACGAGCGCAAATGTCAGCAGCGTCAATTCAATTCCCCAAAACCTGAGAATGACGCTGATTATCCTTCTCATTTGACTAAGAAGGCGGTTTGCTCGCCGGCTTTGGTGATGGTGCCCGCCGATATCACCAGCTTCAAGGCGTCTTCGACGCTTATATCCAAGATGATAATATCCTTGCGGGGCAAATAAAGCAGAAAACCGGAGGTGGGATTGGGGGTTGTGGGCAGAAAAACGCCGACCAGTTCTTCGGAGGATTTAGACTGCACCGTATGGGGCGTTGCTGTCGTGGTGATGCCGATGGAATATATGCCTCTTCTCGGGTATTCGACAAGGACGGCGTGTTTGAAGATGTCCTGCCGTCCGGAGAACAACGCGTCGCTGATCTGCTGCACCGCCCGATAGACTCGGTTCACCAATGGAATCTGGTCGATGCCCTTCTGCACCTTCGCAAAGAACCACTGCCCCATCACGTTTCGAGCGGCGAAACCAGCTAAGATCAGCAGAATCAGCAGCGTGATAAAACCCAAGCCGGGGATGGTGTGGTCTCGCAGCCATTCCGAGCCGATGAAGAAGATTAGAATGTTGGTGACGACATTAGACAGTATCTTGTCAAAGAATAGAAAGCCTTTCCAAAGAAGATAAATGGTTACGATAACCGGTCCCATAACTAGGATGCCGGTAACGAGGTAGCGGCGCAGGATAATATGCGCCGGCACCTGCTCTCGTTTCTGATGATGTTCAGCGGGCATGTTTGTCGGTGAGGTTAGTCCTTGCGGGGAGTCAACGGGCTGCCGTACAGCGCATCCAGACCGTAGTACAAAGCGTTTTGGAGATGCTGCAGGTCTTTGGTCTTGCCTTGCTCCGAGGCGGTTTTCATCATCTCCTTCATTCGCTGGCGGAAGATGCCTTCAGTCGTAAGGGCCTGGCTTTCATCTCCCAAATCGAGCGACCATTCCGGCCGCACTCGGTTAGTGTTTATCTGAAGATGGAAGTAGGCATCCTGTAAAAACTTATCTCCGAAGGGGATGTAGCTGCCGCCGGGAAACACCCCCGTCAAATCGACTATCACCATGTCCGACGAGCGGATATCCGCGCTTCGCAGGGCGTCCAGGGTGGCTCTCTCGACCTGCTGGATTTGACCGCAGCCGGTGACATCGACCTCGACGCGAACCACCCGCCGGCTGTCCAGTTCGTTGAATTCAAAGTTTTCGCTCTTCACCCCCCCCGGTTCCACCGTTCCGATGACCACGCCGCGAGGACCTCGGTCGAATAAACCCAGAGCGCAGGTTGCTCCCGGATAGGAGGCTCGGATGCGGCCAGCCTTATCGGTGATGGTGGAAAGATTATGGAAATGTCCCAAGGCAACGTAATCAAAGGGCTGCGTCAGAAGTTCCAGGTCAGTGAAGGGGTAAAGGGCGGTCTTCCCGCGGGGCAGGGTGTTTTCGCGGGAGGCGTGAACCAGAGCCAGCCTAAGCGGCTTCTTGGGCGGCTGCAAAGGCTTAGCGAAGATGCGGCGGCTGGCGCTCTCGTCCTTCAGGCAGGCGCAGCCGGTGATGCTGACATAATCAAGACCTTGGGGAATGACATGGGACAACTCCGCTGAGGTGAACACGAAGACGTTTGAAGGCCAACTCTGACCAGCGCGCGCGCGGGTGATGACATTGTTGTAATGGCTGGCGATATAATAGTGGTCACGGTTGCCAGGAGCTATGATTACCGGCAGCTTGACTGCCGCCAATGATTCCAGAACGAAAACCAACGTTTTCTGATCGAGGAAGTTCTCATCCCATAGGTCTCCCGCCATTAGGATGATGTCCACATGCTCCAAGATAGCTAAGTCCATAGCGCGGATGAAGATTTCCCGACTCTCGCGCAGGCGGGCTTCCTTTTTGTCAAAGGGGAGCTTCAGGCCGTTCCGACCGGGGGGTCGGTCAAGATGCGCGTCCGCGAGGTGTAAAAACTTCAGCTTCGGTGGTTCCATTTAGCCTTCTCGAAATGATTGCTCGAATGCGTCCGAAGGGCTTAACGTAAAGCGCAGCGTCATGTCAGTTGAATTTCATGCACCCGCTGCTCGTACAGCGTGGACTTCTTCTCAGCAAGCCACCGGTGACGCTTCTCGTGGCAGCTCATGATCAGCACCTGATGGTCGCGGGACAGCTTTTCCATGAAAAACTCCATCCCTGACAGAAACTTGGCGTCATCGGCGGTTATCAGAGGCTCATCGAGAACCACCGGCAATGCGCCCTTCGCGCCGCGGGAAAGATACGCCGCTATGCCCAGCCGAGCCGCCAGAAAAACCTCGTCCCGCGCGCCGGAGGAAAGCGCCATATCTATCTCGTCGGAAGACAGCAGACGGTCGTTGTCCCGGTCGTATATGGTGAACCGCAGATCCTCGTTGAAGGACAGGTCGCGGTAACGGGGATTGAGGCTTTGAAGAATAGGCGCGGCTTCCTCGCTCAACGCCTGCGCCCACGAGCGATAGACCTCGCGGGAAATCTCGTTCATGGTCTGCAGAGCGATGTCGATCTCTTTTTGGTAGGAGAGCGCTTGCTGGATTTCGTTTTCGAGGTTTTCCAGCCTTTGGAGCAGCGTCGGATAATGCGACTGGAAGTGCGAGTATGACGCGGCAATGCTGCTTTGAATGTTGGCTCTTTCCTTTACTAAGGTCTCAACCTCCAGGCTCAGCTTGTCAGCCTGATCGCGATAGAATTCGCGGCTGTTTTCGACCTGGAGTTCGCCTTTGACGTTGCTTTTCAGCATCTCAAGCTGGCTTTTCAGCATATTAGCCCGGTCGCGTTTGGCGCGCACGTCTTCGTCGGGAATAATGTCCGCCTTCATGCGCGGAAGGATTTCCGTGGTGAGGGCCTGCTGCCGCTGGAGTTTTTCCCGAGCCAGCCTGAAGGCGTCAACCGCGTCCTTCACCGAGAGGGATTCCGATAAACCGGCGGTCCGCAGGATGGTGTTTATAGACCCCAGCAAGGTTTCACGCTCCCTTTCATAAGCCTTAACCTCGGCTTCGAGTTCCTGGCGGCGGTGATTCAGAGCTTTGTATTCTCCCTCAACGTGGAAGGCTTGCTGGTAGCGATTCCGCAGCGCATCGGCGGCTTCGGAAACAGCGGCAGCCGGGTATTCCTCACCGACGCGTTCAAAGAAGGGCCGCAAGTTAAGACTGGCTTCCTGATGGTCGTGATGCGCCTGCGCTAGAATTCGCTCCGCCTGCGCCAATGGCTCTAATACTTCCTGCGCCCTGATGTAATCTATATAGGCGTTAAAGAGTTCATTTCCGCTGTTAAAGCCCATCCTCGCGGCAATTTCATTCAGCCTCTTGGCTAACTCACCGAGTTGAATCTGCGCTTTCTGCTCCTCCTGTTCCGCATCGTTTATCTCGGTTTCCAGTTTGGAGGTCTGCACCGCGTCGGGATTGCTGCCGACAAAGCGCATAACGGCAAATATGCCGATAATGACCGCGCCGGTGCCGGCGATGAAGGTCCCCGCGGGTAGTTCATTGAAAATCAGTCGCAGTGCCAGACCGAAGACGAAACCCGCCAGACCTATCATTAAAAACAGATTGTGAGTGGACTTAACCCGCTTCAGCCGCTCGTCGATCATCTCGCGCTCGCGTCTTTTCCAGTCCAGCTTGGAGACTGCCTCCCGGAGAGCCGATTCTGCCTCCGCATAAACCGCGCGAAATTCCTCCAGAAAACGCCGTTTTTCAGCTTCAAGCTGACCAAATTTATTGCGGAGCTTGTTCAGCGGTTCGAGGCGGACATTGCGCTGTTTCAGCCGGTCTTCCAGCATCCTCACCTGCTCGTCAGCCGCGTCCAGTCTGTCACGGCGGTCAGACACCCGTTCAATGGCGGCTTCAAGGGATTTAATATCGTTCTCCTCAACGTCGCTGAGCGTTCCCGCGCGATGACGGTCCGCTTCCAGCCGCCTCAGCTTGGAGGTAACCTCAACCTCAAGCCGTTGTTTAAGTTTTGTTATAGAACCGCTTAGACCTTCCACGTGGGAAGCATCCCGCATCATGCGGTCCTGGTCTTCGACGGACAGCTCCCGTTGGTTTTCCAGCCGCGAGGCTTCTTCTTTCAAGCGGCTGTATTCCTGACGAAGCGCCTCCTGACGCTCCACAACGCGCTCCAGCTCTTTCACTTCCGCCAAAATGCTCATTAGTTCCAGACGTTCGCGGGCGGCTTGCAGTTCCTCCATTTTACGGTCAATCTCGCTAAGTTTAGTGGCGTAAATTTCTATATTTTTTCGAGAGCGGTCTAATTCTTCCAGTTTTTCTTTAAGGCTTTGCTGCTCTTTTTCCAATTGGCGAATGGCCGTCTCCACGTTCATAGCGTGGGGCAAGCCTGGGGCGGTGTAGCGTCGGAGGGCTTCGCGCAGCCTTTCGATGGCGTGCTCGGAGGTAGCTTGACCTTCGCGGGCGGTGGCAACGCGCTGGACGTGGGGGGTCAGACCGCCGGCGTCGCGAATATCCAGTATTTCCTCCTGCCGCAGGTAGAAGCTTTTAAGGAAATTAACGCAGGAGAGACCCAGCAGGTCTTCGCCGATCTCATACCCGCCGTGGGGCTTGCGGTATTCGCCGGTATAATCGCGGTTGGTGTCGCGGTCGGAGAGATGGACCAGGTTGGAGTTGAAATCGCGCTCGATTCTCCAGCGTCGGTTATTGGCGATGAAGTCGAGTGTCAATCCGAAATCCTCTGGATTGACCCAAGGCGTCATCTTTTTCCGCTGGGGGCGTTTGTCGATGTCGGAGAGCTTATCGTCAGCCAGCCCGTAGAAGGCCGCCAGGATTGCCGCCACCAGCGTCGATTTGCCAGTCTCATTGTCGGCGACGACGAGGTTGAGTTTATCGGGCGCGAAGACAACGCTGGTCTTCAGACAACCGAATCCCTGGATACTTAAGGTCTCAAGATACATGATTTTGAGCTTTTACCGTCGTTTGAAGGGTATGATTCAGCTCTTAAGTTCACAGTGCACAGTGCGAAGTGTCAAGAGGAAAGAAGCAAGAGCCAAGAGCTAATACTAAATCGCAATCAATAGGTCATTATTGCAAGCAAGGCGTCAAAGGAAT
>CAZCEM010000104.1:0-7381 GCA_964497555.1 uncultured bacterium | reverse complement strand
CGTTAAGTAGGATCTGCTGAAAAACTCCCGATTTTTTTACTGTTTGCTGCTGTTTTTTGGGAAATGACAGCACTCGGAACATTCTACCCATAATTCAGAATTATCAGACAGACTCTGAAAGTCCGCCTTCCAAGCCGGAAGCTGGCGCCGCCCTCGGCAGAGCATTTCCTTCCTTTGCTGATGCCTCGACCGATGGAAAACAACAGCACTCGACTCATATTCCCTCCTGATTGGTCTCTTGGGGCGGCACGCCCGGCAGCGTGAAGCAAAACGTCGAGCCTTGCCCTAAGCCCTCCGATTCCACCCAAACCCGCCCGCAATGCAGCTCGATAATGCGTTTCACCAGCGCCAGCCCTACTCCCGTCCCCTCCTCGCTGCTGTTGAGCCTGTTGAAAAGCCCAAAGATCTTCTCAAAATGGATCTCTTCGAGTCCGATGCCGTTGTCCTTGACGTAAAAAACGTTGTCTTCCCCGCGCTTCTCCCAGCCGATTTCCACGCGAGGCTGCTCCTGCTCGCCCATGAACTTCACCGCATTGTCAATTAAGTTTTGCAGCACTTCCAGAATGCGGATTCTATCCGCGAACACTTCCGGAAAATCCGCCGCCGTTACTACCGCGGCTCGCCGGGCGGCTATCCGGCCTGACACCAGTTCTATCGCTTCCTTCGCGACGTCTTGCAGGTTGAATTTCGTTGATGGATTGGTCATCCGCCCCACCCGCGACAACTCCAGCAACTCATCCAGCAGCCGACCCATCTTCTCCGCTGCCTGATTTATACGCCGCACGTCCTCCTGTATCATCTTTTCATCGCCGTCGTCAAGGTCGTACTGCAGCATGTTCAAGAAGCCGCGAATGGTGATGAGGGGGCTTTTCAGGTCATGTGAAATCGTGTATGTGAAGCGTTCCAGCTCGTTGTTTTTTCGCTCCAGTTCACGGATCAGCTTCTCGCGCTCATTCTCGGTGTTGACCCGGTCGGTGATGTCGTTGAAAACCGTCACCAATTCACCAGAGGGCAGTTTATAGACGTAATTCTCGCGCCAGCCGGTTGTGCGTCCGTCGGTGTATAACGTCGGTCCCAAGCTCTCCGGCGTCCCGCTCTGCCAGACCCGCTGGTATTGATCCCAGAATCCGGCTTCCCTTGCGCCGGGGAAGACATTTAGCAAGGACCGATTGACTGCGTCTTCCTTGCGGATCTTCATAATCTCTTCAGCCCCTTTGTTGAACTCCTTGACTATGAAATCCTCGCCTTCGCCGACCACAGAATATACCACCACGCCGTTGCTCATGTGAGAAACCAATCCGCGGTACCGGGCTTCGCTGAACGCCAGCGCTTCCCGCGCCCGCTCCCGTTCAGTGATGTCGTTGTGCTGCACCAGCGCGTGTGTGACCTTCCCGCTCCGGTCTTTTATCGGCGAGATGGTCATGTCCAGAGTTCGAGGCAGAGCGTCCTTCAGGTTGACATGCTGGACTTTGGACGCGTCGTAATCGACAGTGAACCGCACCGTTGCGCCTTCCTCGAACACCGATCGGATGGACGGCAGCAGCCCCGCGTCTTCGAGTAAGTTATCCTTGAAGATGTTATAGACGCCGATGACCTCACGGTCGTGCCGAATGCCGAAAAGGTCGCGGTTAGCTTGATTCTGACGCATCGCCGTGCCGTTGGCGTCCGACAGCCAGAGGCTGAACGGGCTTTGGTCTATGATGCTGTTGAGAAACCGCTCCGATTGCCGCAGCGCCTCTTCTTGGCGCCGCCGTTCCCGAATGAACCAGGTCAGCGCTGAGCCGGCAGCCAGACAGCCCAGAAAGAACACCAACCGGTGCAGGAGGTCGTGGTGCCCTACGTCCAACAGCAGGTGATTTAAAAACCGGCGGCTCACCAGATGCGGGTCAAGCAGATAATCCAGCCAGGAATCTGTCACCCAGTATAGCATCCCTGCGAAGAAGCTGATGCTTATCACATAATCGGTGCTGATTTGACCAGGGCGCCAGTGTACCTTCAGTAGTTTTCGGATTTGACTGATATTGAGCAGCAGGTCGGCGATGAAAATGGTCAAGTAGGCGTTGACGGTATCGACGATGATGAAACTCTTGATGGTAACGGGAGTGATGGTTGAGATGGCCTGAGGCGCCCAAGAGGGCGGATTCAACGCAAATAACTTCGGCAGCAAAGAGACTAATAGGAGGGCGTATATCACCCGGAAGGGCAGTTCGAGCAAATAATGATTCCATAAGGGCGATTCAATTCGGGCTTGCTTTTCCGAACACCACCCATGCCACACCAGCCAGAGTGTGGTCAGCGGAATGGTCAGAAACGGCCCGTAGCCGCAAGGTTCAAGCCAAATAAACCACCCGTACTGCGCGGACATCCCCACTGTGGCAGCCAGAAGCGCGTACCGCCAGCCCCACGCCATAGCGATCAACATGGGGAAGACCATACCCAGCGTGACCGTCAGGTTGAGATGGGGCAGATATAGGCGCAGAGGATAATAGCTGACCGCGAAGCCCGCCCACCCAAACAGCAGCGTCAGTATAAGACGGCGGCGATGCGAGCGGTCATTTAAGGAAAGAACTTTCATGGAGGATCAGGTGTTGTTTACTGAAGAGCAGGCTGTCAGCGAATTCTTTGAGTGCTTTTAAGACCGCTTCGACCATGTCTTTGCGAATCCGAGGAAGGCGGATGAAGCAATCTCCCTTCACCTGGAGGGCGTGTTGCACGTCCAGCACGCTGGACACGCTTCTCCATAAACGCGCAGGTCGGGACCCCCGCCCGACCGAGCCTTACGACAGGCTTCAGCCTATCGGGGCGGACTGAAAGAGTCTCTCCGATAATTCAGAAATGAATGCTGAAAACGCCAACCTCTGTCATTTCCCAGAAAATAGCGCCTGCGACGCGTAGGTCGGGCCTCCGAGCCCGACCGCCAATCTGCCGCAGCCTAGCCTGACCGCCAGTGTGCCGCAGGGTGTCCGCACCCTGCGGTTGCTGCTATTTTCATATTCCGTGGCGGGGAAGCCACCATGACAATTCCCGCGAAAGCGGGAAAAACCTTCTCCGCTGTCATTCCCGCGAAAGCGGGAATCCAGATAAGTACTTGTATTTACTAAAACTTACCATCTGCGTTATGGATGCCAGCTTTCGCTGGCCTGATGCGCCTTTGGCGCATTTCTGACATTAATGGTCAGCCTGTTGCGCAGGGAAAGGCCGATCCCTTACCGCACCAGTGTCACCTTCTTCACAACTGTGCAGCCACCCGTTTTCATCCGAATAAAGTACACGCCCGACGCCGCCTCAGACGCCTCCCAACCCGCGGTATATCGACCAGCAGCCTGCTCGCGGTCAAGGAGGGTGGCAACTGACCGCCCCGCAGCATCCCAAACGCTGACATTGACCCGACCGGCTTTAGGCAGTCCATAGGAAATATGGGCTACGCTGTTGAAGGGATTCGGGTAGGCGTCTGAAAGATAGTATTCCGACGGAATCCAGCTGTCGCTTATCAATTCCACTACGGTAAAACCATCAGTGGAATAAACCAATCCCCCGCTTGCGAGAACCTTCGACACGCTCAGCGCGGTGTTGTTCGCCAATTTTAACGAGAACGTTTCGCCTTCTACTAATCCGTCCTTTTCGACAGTAGTCGGGTCATCCCCCCACACCGCCAAGCCGCAGCGCCCGTCTGCGCCCACTACACCCTCGCCGACCGCCAGCCCCGCCGCGCTGACTGCCTGCAGAACCTTTCCCTCGCTTCCTTCACCAGTCAACGTTAAAACGCTCATATTACTTCCGGTATTCTTCATTTCCTTTATTCTTAATTCTTCATTCTTAATTCTTAATTCATCCCCCTCCTCCCGTTCTTCTGGATAGTTGAGCACTACGTCCCTATCCACACGCACCTGATACCCCTGCCCCTCCCGCCAGGGCGGCATATTTGAGAACTCATATTCCGGCGAAAGAAACTGCCCCGCGAGGTTCTTGGCAATCTCGACGAAGTCTATTACCGGTGATAACACATAGAATTCCGGCGCGGCGGCGTCCAGTTCATAGCGCGGGTAGTAGGCGATGGTGTTCCAGCCGTTGTGCAGCGGCACGTCGGCGTCAGCCACGAAGCCTTGACCCGACCAGACCGCCTCTATCGACCGCCGAGTCTTGACCATATAGCCGTCCGTCAGCTCCCAGAAGGGGATGTTGTTGAACTCGTGCTCCGGCGCGTAGAACCGCCCCTGCTCGTCCTTGGCTAATATCACGTCGTCGCGGTAGGGTTCGAACATGGTCAAGACGCTCGGACCCTGGTCTTCGCCGGGCTCGTAGCAATTGACCGGATTGAGGTTGAGCGAAATCATATTCCAGCCCTCCGCCAATGGGAAGTGGAGGGCGCGGACGTTCTCGCCGCCGATTCGCGCAGTGATGGGGATCAGGCAATGAGGAGTCCCCGGGTCGTTCGTATCCACGTCCAGCGTGGCTTCATATAAGCCTATCTCGAAGTCATCGACGTTAACGGCTATGAAAAGGTCAACGTCCTCAGCATCATACAACACTCCGTAAGCCGGGTCGAAGGTCACCCAGGGCTGGTCCACAAACACCCGCCAATACAGCCCGCCCTCGCCTTCGTTGGCGAGGTTCAACGCCACCTCGTCGGACGCCTCAACCTCAATCTCCTGCGGCAGGACCTCTATGACCGGCGAGTGCTCGCGTAAGAACGGAAACGGACCAATATCCGCCCACGAGCCGTCCGGATCGCGCGGCTGGAATGGATCGCCGCCGTCGATGCAGGGGGAGTCCTCCCGCAGGTTGAAATTCCCGTTGTCGGGATCGACGAAGCGAGGATCGACTGTGATGTTGAAGTTCGCGTCGCAAGGCGCGCTGCTGAAGTTCTCTTGGTCGAGGTCGCCGATGAGTTCCCCTTCGCCGTCGATATCACAATCAAACAGGCAGTTGTACCGGAAAGCCGGATGGGGTCGTGAAAAGGTGCATACACGGTCATTTTGGTAGAAGATATTGCCCTCAGCGGTAAGATATACAAAATTCTCCCACATCTGTTCGGGAAAGCCAATCCAGTATGTATAAGCGACATTCACATCGTTGTTGAAGGCAAACAGGTTGTGGTAAGCATATCCGCCGTCAAGTGGGAATATCGCGTCTCCACAGTGAGTTATCGTGCTGTACTGGATGGTTCCCCAGGGATCGATGTCAATGCCTAAACCGCAGTTTTCAATCCAGCAATGACTCACTACCCCTGGATCCCAATGAGTAAAAACCCAGATACCACGTCCGCAATTTCTGAAAGTAGAATGTTCGATACGTCCATCGTCCAACCAGACGCCATCTTCCGCGTATTCAACAATGCAGTGGCTCATCTGACCGCGGATCTCCATCCCTCCCCAATCCCCTGCCGCTGGCTCCTCTGTGGCTGAGGTGAATCGAATCGAATCATCTGGCGTACCAATGGCATAAAATCCACCATAAGCAGAGGGCGCTTCCAGCATGGTGCCCGGATCAAAGCAAACATCGACGCCCGGCTCGATACGAAGAGTATCCCATTTAGGTATAAAAACTCCTCCGATGACATGAATCGGCGACATCTCCCGCGTCCAAACGCCCTTGACTTCGCCGACCAGTCCGTCCTGAGCCTCACCAGACAATGAAATCGTCGTCGCGTCGATAAGTGGGTAATCCCTGAACCGGAAGGTCAAAGTTGCTTCATGCTCGCCCGGCTGCATCGGATGGAAGTCGAGGGGGAAGTCAAACCACTGGTAAGACAGCAGACTAAGCGGGGCCTGGGCACCGACGATGAAGTTCTGCTGGTCGGAGAGCGTCAATTGGCGAAGGTCGATGGGATTCTCGCCGAGATTGCAGAGGACGAAGCCGTCATGCGCCCAGCAGTACTGACCGATGGAGGGAAATTCAATGTCGGTCTGGAAGCCGAACAGCAGGTCGCTGCCACCGTAAGCGCCGATGTCGCTGCGGCTGCCGTCGGTATCGCGGTAAAATGGGTGTGGATTGCCGGCGTCGCGGGCGGGGGAGTCTTCAGCAAGCCGGAAGTCGAATTCGTCGGGATTGATGAAGCCGGGATCTTCGTTCAGGTTGCCTTCGCCATCGACATGCTGTTCAACGATGCAGTAACCGACAACAGCGTCAGTCCCGCCGATGTTATCCTCGATCTCATAGCCCCGGTTGTTCCAAAGTATGCAGTTATGAATGTTATAACGGCCGTCACGAGAATAATAGATTCCGCCTATATACCGTTCAGAATCATTTCCATATACGATATTGTTGTAAAAGTGTATTTGACAGTCTTCACCGAGATAAACTCCTCCACCATAACCGGTTGTGGTGTTTCCCACAATGACATTGCCGAAAGCTATTGCATGTCCCGCAGTTACGGTCAAACCGCAAGATCCGTTTCCGGAAACGACATTCCCCTTGATGACCGCTTTCGCTGCGGTGGAGCTGATTCCGCCCCTCGCATTGCCGGATATAGTATTGTCTTCGACGATGGACAGCATGTTTCGCAGAAGTATCCCCGCACGGCTGTTGTCGCTTAACTGATTGTCTTGGATAATGGCCGTCGAAGAGGCATATGCATCGATGCCGTATCCGATATTCCCTCGTATCACGTTTCCGGATATGGTCGTCAATCCTGTGCCGGAGCACCATAGCCCGGTGCCGGTGTTGCCTTCGATGGTGTTGTCTTCGATAGCAGTCTCCGTTGTCCACCACACCCATATAGCACCGTAACGTGTTAGGCAGCCGGTGATCAGGCAGTCTCGGATGACAGGTGAACTACGGTTGACTAAAATCCCGGTTGCTTCCTGGGGTGCTCCATTCCATCCCGCGCCGGAGATGTGGGCGTAAGTAATACAGCATCCTTCATCGGCATAAGAGAACTGAATCCCCGCCCAGCGCAGGTCGTTGTCGGGATCGTTGGATCCGAAAAAAACGGAATCCTCCTCCGTTCCCTCGACGCGGAGAAGCCCGTTCACGATGAGCGGCACATGCCCCTCGAATCGAACAACCACTCCAGCTTCGATGGTCAGACTCTCGCCCGCCGGGACGATGACTGAATCGACCGCGATGTAGGGGCTGTCGTCAGTATTCCAAACGCCCGAAATCTCCCCGAAGACTTCGGTCTGGGGAAAAGCAGACTGAACCGCCATCAGCGTCAGCAGGATAGTTGCTGCAAGGCGAAAAACCGATGACTGAGCGCCTCCAATAACCAATGAGAATCGCATGACTCCCTCCGGATTGTTCTTTTAACTCAAGTCCTGTAGTACTTTTACACCATGTATTAAGGGGTGCATTTTCTTTTTAAAATCGGAGGTAATGCATCGAAGACGCATCATTCCCGCGAAAGCTGGAATCCAGAAAATGCGCCAAAGGCGCATCATTC
>CAZCEM010000103.1:0-7410 GCA_964497555.1 uncultured bacterium | reverse complement strand
GCGCCGAAGCGACCGAGGCGGAAGCGTATTTCATACCGCCCAGCCACAGCATCATCGACAGGTAGGCGCCGGTGAACGAACCGGGCAGCATGTATCTCCAGCCTTTGTCAAACCTCAGCGTTTGCATGATGGACATCCGTCTGGGGTGAACCAACACAATCAAGCCCAGAGTAGCGATCCCCCCCAGCAGCCTTACGCCGGTGACCCACACCAGCGGCTCGCGGTCAAGAATGGGCTTGGCTATGACCACGCTGATCCCCATCAACGCTAATGCTAAGATGCCAAGTAGGGCTCCCAGCAGCGCCTTTCGCTGAGCGGGAGGCGGACTGTCCTTCTCTCGTGTAGCCGTGAAAACCGCGCCTACTATCAACACAACGCCCACAATCTGAACTGCAGACAGCGACTCGCTTAAGAAAAGAACTGACAGGATAATAATCATGGGGCTGTACATACAATCGACGATTGAGAAAACCCCTGCGCTAAGAAGGTTCAATGACATAAATGCCAGCGTGTCCGCCAGACCGATGCCAAAAACGCCGCTTATTAGCAGCAACCGGTAATCCCGCCCGGAGCAAATGTGAAACAACGAGTCCCCCAACACCCACAAGGTGGGGATGATGAGAACAACCGCCAGGACGTTTTTAAACAAATTGAGAGCGATGGGGTGGACGGTTTCGCCGCTCTTTTTGAAGAGAATAAGCGCGAAAGACCAGACAAGAGCCGTGAGAAGCGCCAGTATTTCGCCGAAGTAAGGGATGGGAGGATTCAAGGATGCCCGTTTAAAAGCCCAATGCGGTAGATTAAAAACTGCCGCAGCACTCACCGCCTCGCTGCCTTCGGATGCGACGATACATCCCTGCGAACTGCCTAATATACTGCTGATTAACGGACATCCGCAAGAATAGCATGAGCTTCGAAGCTGCTCTACAATCCTTCCGAGGCAATAATTGCCGCGCCGAACGCTCCGGTGAATTCCGGCAGGTCCGGTACGACGATTTCCATTCCCAACGCCTTCGATAGTTCCCGCACCATACACCGGTTTCTTCCGACGCCGCCTGTAAATGCCACTGGGGGTTCGGGATTCAGCGACTGAGCCAACTGCGCGACCCGGCTGGCGATGGAGCGGTGCGCGCCCGCGGCAACGTCCTCGCGCGGAACACCTTCCGCCACTAACGATAAGGCCTCTGTCTCGGCGAACACGGTGCATATAGACGAGATGACCGTCGGACAATTCGAAGAATAAGCCAATTCAGCAAAGTCTTCCATCGTAAGGCCTAAGGTCAGGGCCAAGAATTCCAGAAACTTGCCGCAACCCGCGGCGCAGCGGTCGTTCATTGCGAAATCAGTCACGACGCCGTCCTCATCCAATAGAATGGCTTTGGAATCCTGCCCGCCCACGTCTATCAGCGTCCGGATTCCGGGGATGAGTCTCGATATTCCCCGCGCGTGGGCGGTGATTTCAGTTACTCTCAGGTCCGCAAAGGGCGCCACGATTCTGCCGTAACCGGTAGCCGTTACTCGGTCAGTGCGGACTATACCAGCGGCTTCCAACGCGGTACGATAGGCCAGCCGGATGCTCTCGCCGGGCGTCCAGCCGGTTGGGACGATGGAGCGTCCAATCACCGACTCACCGTCCCAGATCAAAGCCTTGACTGCCCGCGATCCGGCGTCGATTCCCGCGTAATAATGTTGCTTACCGTTCATATCTTGATTGTTTGCCAATTCTTATCATCATATCCAACCGTTCAGCACAACACCGGATAGGCGCTTCGCAGCCGGTGGAGAACACAAATCCCCGCGGATTACCCAAACCCTGTTGTATCACATGAAGGCAGTGTGGTTCAAGGGATACCCGGCTGGATTCCAGCAATAAGCTGGGGGATATATTCCCCACCAGCCGAATTTGCTGCCCCATTGCGGTCATCGCCGCGCAGACTTCCAGTTTGTCAAAACTGAACAGGTCCGCGCCGGTGGCGGGAATTAAATCGACGAGCGTGGTCGTGTCGCCGCAGATGTGGAGCGTGACGTCCAAATCGAAGCGGTGAAGATAGTCCATCAATCGTCGCTCATAGGGCAAGGCGAATTCCGAGTAAGTCCGCCGCGATAAAACACTGCCTGAAGCCAGCGGATCCACCAGCACTGGCAGCCCTCCAGCGAGGACACACTCGTCACTCAGTCTAATGGCGGCTTCCAGCGACACCTCCAACAACTGCCGGGCTCGTTCCGGTTCGAGAATGGTGTCCATCAGAAAGTCATCCACACCCCGCAGCCCGGCGGCAGTGGTGAAGGGGCAGGGGATATAGGCGAATACCGGCAGCATGTCCCCGGCGGTCTGAAACAGCCGGTCCACCGCTTCAACGTATGCCGGCAGCCGTCCCTGGGAACCCGGATCCGGCGGATGCAGGCGGTCGATGCCGGCGGGCTCGGCGAGCAGCGGTCGGTCGAGTATGGGCACGTCGTCCGAGCGCAAGTGATACCGGCTGCCTATGGCTTCAGCCAGGATGCCCACGTCGGTGAACACCGATAAGCCTTCATGGCCGTAGCGGCGCTGTGCCGCCAACTGCGCCTCGGCTAACACCCGGCCGTCAGTGCAGAACTGAATCAGATCGCAGCCTAACACTGTCGCGGCATGTGATGTGACCAGCGGATAGACGGGAGGCCGGTCGGGAGTTTCGTCGAGCAGCAACAGCCCCCACCGCTCGCGGGGATTCATCTCACCGCGCATGGTCATCCCTCATATCGTCTGTGCGAACGAAGTGAAGCAATCTTATCTTTGCGAACGAAGTGAAGCAATCACGTCTTTGCGAAACCATCCTGTTGCAATGACGGATTACAAGTCGGATGTTTCATGAGATTGATTCGCTTCGCTCGCCATGACGAGTCGGTTTTCGGCGTTTCCTGAACTCCTCCGCGCTCGCAGGGCCTCCAGGAACGCCTCCAGGCGGTTGTAAATCTGCGACTGCATCCGAATCTTGCCCGGCGTGACCACGTTGAAAGCCAGCGTCGGAAAACCCTCTGCTCGAAAAGCATTTATTATTGGTGCGGTTTCGTAGGGGCAGTGGGTTGAGCCGAACACGCCGGAGATAATAGCCCCTTCAGCTCGACAAGCTTTAGCTTCTCTTAAGGCAAGTTGGGTCCGAAAGCCAGTTGTGCCCATTAAAGAACCTTCAACGTGCGCTTCAGCTAAACTTCGGAAGGGCTCGCCCACCGTGTTTATCTGCGGTTTGGACTGGTTGATGACATACTCCGAGCCGACCACCCGTCCCCCCAGCTCTTCAGCATAATTCAGGAGCAGCGGATCCGCTGGGGGCGTTATCCACATCAGCCGCAATTCTTGACCTTCGTAGCCCTCGCCGTACTCGACTCGGCGCCTGACTGTATCGCGGAGGTCTTCCAAGACCGTCAGACACTCGTCGAGATCGCCGTAGTAGGACAACGCTGCGAACTCTATGTTCATCATCTCCGCCGCGCCCATCGGATTGCGCTCCGCGCCTGCAACCAACCGCTTCAAATCAGCAATGCCGCCCCGCAGCCGGTTGATCTTCTCCACCGTCCGCTTGAAGGCTTTGGGATTAAACCGGCAGCTTAAGGTCCTCTCCAGTTTGACGCATAAATCAGCGTACTGCCCAGCGAGGAAGCCGATGAGCCGCTCGCGGTCGACCGGATTATCGCTGCGGTGAGGCAGCTCAAAGTAGTGAATGTCGTGCCCCAGCCGCTCGACCTCGCCCATAAGCGCGGCCATGTCGTCGCAAGTTGCGCCTACCGTGCCCAAGCACAGGTCGGGGCAGGGGAAGTAAGCCTGTTTAGAAAAGGCTCCCAGCGCGGCTCGAACGAAGCAGCAATCCTCGCCCAATCCATATTTCCCGGCTTCGTCGAACAGAATCCGGCTCTCCATCAGAAACGGCGTCCACCACAGGCAATCGGGGTAAAAAGCCACTACGTTAGGGAAGGAATATATCAGCGGCGTCACCGCGCCTAAATCGCCCATCACCGCCACCACTCGCATTCCCGCCTGCCGCGCGCGGTAGATGCGCTCGCCCTCGCTCAGCGCGAATCCCCACAGCCGCAGCGCCGACAGGGAGTTGTCGAACTTCAGCTTCCGCAGCAGCCTGCTGCCATAGACAGCATACGATGACGGAGGGAACAAATACTGCGACCAGGCTGCGTCGGGAAGATGCTGGTAGTAACGCGTGGATTCGACCAGATCCGGTGGAATCGTAAGAAACAACCGATGCCATTCGCGGTAGTCGATCTGGCAGGGTGGGGGAGAGGCCAAGCCGTTCATAAGCGGCGGCGCCGTTTCATGGTCAGCATCTCTACGAACGCGCCGATGCGGGTGCGGAAACTGCCGAGCGCGGTCAGCGTCAAGTCGTCATCCAGTTGCAGGAAGGGCAATCCTAGTTCCTCCTTGAACCGTAAAGCTGACAGTCCAAAGGGATGGCAGTATTTCACCGATCGATAGACCACGCCTTCAACCGCACGGCGAACGATAAGTTCGCGGACATAAGCCGTCAAGGGAGTGTTGGGGCGTCGGTGGGGACAAAGGTTGCCTTCGACTACCCGATTATACAGATTTTCCAGCGGATCCGCAGCCTCGGATCTGCTCGTATAAAAGGCTCGATCACCGAGACAGGTGGCATCCGCCACTACCTCGCCGCTGAACTCCTCGATGACAGCCAGTTCTTTGCCGGAGGGGATGCTGCCCATCAACAGCAGACGGATCCTATCTGGTGACAGAACCGAGGGAGGTAATTCATCCAGAAAACCAAGCAGCATATCGGACGGCAGCGGCGACTCGGCGAGACGGTGTAGCAGGGAAGAGGGAAGCCTTCCCTCATCTCTCATTATAAGTATCTTTTGACGCAGATGTTCGCGTTTTTTTACTTGGGTCGCAAGGATTTTTCTGTTGAATTTATATCCTAAAGTCAAGCCCAGTCGTCCAAAAGCTTGGTTCATTTCATTGAAGAAATAATTCTTGTTCAGTCCATAAGTTCGCGGTGCGCTATAAAGTATCACTGGAAGATCTAAGGACACTGACAAGGTGTCCATCAGCCGCCGCATCTGGTCGCAGCAGGCTCCAGCAATGACAGCGCTCAGTCCGGTATAACGAGGTGTGCAGAGGCTGGGAAGGATGCTGCGACAGAACGAGCAGGCGTCGGTGCGGATGAGATTTATCGGTTCCTGAGCTGAAGGGATCTCGGATATGAGCCGGATCGGTATCATCCCCAGCGCTTCGAGCAGTTCCACCGGCACCCTCAAGCAGAGGTAACCGACCCTCGGCTGGTCGGAGGCCTGAGTCAGAAAATCCTGTTCGAGCCGATTCAGACGGTTCAAGGCCGCAGTCGTGGAGGAATCAGCCACCGGTTAGAGTTCCCAGACTCATCCGCTCGACGAACAGTTCTTGGAACCGGGGATGGTCGCCGAGGTTGACAACCCGTATCCGCCGCGGCAGCGACTCAGCTCGCTCGCGAACCGAAACGTCGTTGCCGAACAGCGCCGCGCCGCGTCCGGCAGCGTTGTCGAGAGGGTATATTCGAGTTGGCGGCAAGGCTGGAATCAGACCCAGCCTCACCGACGCAGAGGTATCAATGCAATAGCCAAAAGATCCTGTCAGAATCAAACGTTCGATTTGCAGTGGTAGAATATCCGCCTCATTGCACAAAATATCAATCCCCGCTGCAATCGCGCCTTTGGCAAGCTGAAACAAACGTATATCGTCCTGTACAATATAAGGGCAGAGATTAAGCGTTGAATCCGGCGTCCAGCGCCGTTGTCCGGACTCGTCTCGAGCCAGCAGTCCACCAGGCGTGAGTAGATTCTGGTCCAATAGAAACGCCAGCGCTGAGATATAACCCGAACCACAGAAACCCAGAGGCGCCGTGTCTCCGATAACAATGGGTGTTCCGTCCGGCTTGACAGCCTCAATCGCTCCTGCCACAGCGGGCATCCCCGCGCTCATCCCCACCCCTTCGAACGCCGGTCCTGCGGCTGTTGATGCAGCCCAGATGGATTCCCCCACCGCCAGGACTATCTCGCCGTTGGTGCCGAGGTCAATCAGCAGCCGAGTCTCGCCTGGTTCATCCAACCCGGCGGACAGAATCGCGGCTGTGGTGTCACCGCCGATAAACCCCCCTAAAACTGGCAGCGTTAGGCAATGACAGCAGTTGGGCAATCCAAGCCAGCTCGGATCGAAGGACAAGGCTCCCTCACCCTCAAGGGTGCTGCGAAAGGGCGCCCGCCCCAGGCCGCTGCCCGATTCTCCCCGCCAGAAATGGGTCATCGCGGTATTTCCGGCGATGGTCACAGCTTGAACCTCTTGCGCCGCAATACCCGCAGCGTTAAGGAGACAATGTATCTCCTTCGCCAGCCGTTGGCGTATAGAATCGGATAACTCTCTCAGACTGCTGATGTCTCGAGCCGCCGTGAGACGAGACATCACATCCCCGCCTTGAACTATTTGCGGATTGAGGAAGCTCCGCCATCCGAACAACTCACCTTTGTTAAGCTCAAACAGATAGACTGCGACGGTGGTGGTGCCCAAGTCCACTGCAATTAATCCGCCCGAGCCTCCGCCCGGCAGCCGAAAGCCGCTCAGTCGCTTATATCGACCGGATTCAATCGACGCGGTAACGCGCAAGGATAAATCATTCTCGACACAGTGCTGACAAGCCATGCGACAGAGACTTTCCTCCGCGAACCATCGTCTTTCCAACTCGGTTGGGGGTGGGGGAGAGGTGAGATACTCCACCCGGCAGCCGCGGCACAAGCCCTTTCCACCGCAGTTGTTAGGGAAGGAAATACCGCCTCGTTCGAGGGTGTCTTTAAGAACTTCACCCGGACGAGCCGTCAAGACTTCCCCTCGCGGATGCAACGTGATTCGGTATGTTCTATAATGACAGTCTAAATTCATCTCAACAATCAGCACAGGTTAATAATTCTTGACACTTCCTACTTGATGCTTGTTGCTAAGCACGCCTGTACCAGTTCCGGGCGAGAGTTGGGAGGAATGTCGCAAGCCGAACAGAGCACAAACGGCTGCGGCATAACGTTTGCGCACTCCCGAGCGGTTTTCTGAATCGATTCGACGCTGCCGGATGCATACAGTTGTGTAGGCACATAGCCCATTGGCACGGTGGCAGGCAGCACCTCCCACACCGCCGGACTCCACAACTCAAAGCTGAACAAATCCAGTTTCAACCGAGCAAGCGAAGCTCCAAATCGGCTGGTATCGCCGCAGATATGCGCGCAACGAGGCTGCCCGGCGGTGGAAATTTGGTCAAGCAAGTCTTTAAGGCAAGGTTCAACGAAATCGCGGAAAATTGCGGGGCCGATAAGGTCGCCGGAAGCCATCGGTGCGCCTATCATTGGCGTGAATCCAGCGGATAGGATGGCTTGCAGGTAGGTTTGCTG
>CAZCEM010000102.1:0-7435 GCA_964497555.1 uncultured bacterium | reverse complement strand
AAGAATAAGGTTGCTGTCAGCGCCAGCAGCAGGTCGCGGCGGGCGGGGTGCAGTGAGGTTTTAAAATCTGGCAACGATTAACCGAAAAACTTTCGACGCAGCGGGATTTATTCATCCAAGCTGCCAATCTTTATTGCTAATGCCCAAAAATGAGTTTAACTTAATATATATAATGAGGGAATCCAATTCTTGAAGGACGCAACCTAAATCTCATTTAATAAAAGTGACTTGAGCGCCATGTCCGACACCGAAGCCTTCCGCCGCGAGCGGGAGCGCTTGAACGAGCTGGTGATGCAGCTCGACAACCGCGAAATCCAGCGGTTCTTCAGCCTGGACGGGCAAGTCTATCGCAACGGCACGCTGCCCGCCAAGACCAAGGAGTTGCTGGGTCTGGTGGCGTCGCTGGTGCTGCGCTGTGATGACTGCGCGCGCTATCATCTCCAACAATGCCACGACGCCGGGCTCACCACCGAGGAACTCCGCGAGGCACTGGCGGTGGGGCTGGTCGTGGGCGGTTCAATAACCATCCCACATCTGCGGCGGGCGGTGGCTTTCTGGGACGAACTTAACCATTCTAATCCCGCGGGAGAACACCACGAGCAAACCGGCCTTTCGCAAGGAAGTTTGATTAAAACGTCAACCTAAACATGACCCGAATGGAACGAGCGCAACAGGGCGAAACCTTCGATGAACTCGAAATCCTCGCCCGCGCTGAAAACTTAGACATAAATTCGCTTCGCCAAGGTATAGCTGACGGCACTATTACGGTATGCGCCAACTATGCCCGGAAGGTCAAGCCCTGCGCCGTTGGCAGGGGGCTGCGCATCAAGGTCAACGCCAACATCGGCACCTCCGCGGACGCCTCCTCCATTGCAGAAGAGGTCGAGAAAGCCCTCATTGCCGTCCAGTACGGAGCGGACATGGTGATGGACCTTTCGACCGGCGGAGAAATCCCTGAAACCCGTCGGCGGATACTGGATGCAGTCGAGGTGCCGGTCGGCACGGTGCCCATCTACGAAGCCGCCGTCTGGGCGTCTCAGCACCGCAAGGGCATGATCTTCATGCAGCCCGAGGACCTGTTCGCGGTCATCGAGGAGCAACTGGCGCAGGGTGTTGATTTCATCACCGTTCATTGCGGCGTGACGCTGGCGGCGCTCGACCGGCTGCGTGAGCAAGGCCGTCTGACCGACATCGTCTCGCGGGGTGGAGCGTTCATGGCCGAGTGGATGTTGTTCAACAAGCAGGAGAATCCGCTTTACAGCCAGTACGACCGCCTGTTGGAGATCGCGAAGAAATACGACGCCGCGCTGTCGCTGGGGGACGGCTTGCGTCCCGGCTGTCTGGCGGACGCTACCGACCGGGCTCAAATACATGAACTCATGGTGCTGGGCGAGCTGGTGGATCGCGCCCGCGCGGCAGGCGTGCAGTCGATGGTCGAAGGTCCCGGGCACGTGCCGCTGAATCAAGTCGAGACCAACATACGTATCATGAAGAGCCTCTGCAAGGACGCACCCTTCTACGTGCTGGGACCGCTGGTTACGGACGTAGCCGCGGGTTATGACCACATCTCCGCGGCTATCGGCGGGGCGCTGGCGGGAATGTGCGGCGCAGATTTCCTTTGCTACGTGACCCCCTCTGAACATCTTTGCCTGCCAGATGCTGAAGATGTGAAGCAGGGTGTCATCGCCTCGCGAATCGCGGCACATGCTGCCGACGTGGCGCGAGAGTTGCCCGGAGCGCGGGACTGGGATGACGCCATGAGCCAGGCGCGCAAGAACCTTGACTGGCAGCGCATGTGCGAGCTGAGCGTCGATCCCGAACACGCCCGGAAAGTGCGCTCGGAAAACTTGCCCGCTGATGAGGAGGTCTGCACCATGTGCGGCGATTTCTGTGCGGTGCGGCGAATTGGCACTGTTTTGGGAGTAACTCAAAAAGGCAGACTAAATATCGACCGACGGAGTTGACGAATGGGGAAAAAGGTTTTAGATTAGAAGTTTAAAAGTTCAAAAGTTCGAAAGTTCGAAAGTTGGCCGGGCGATTAGCTCAGTTGGTTAGAGCGCCTGTGTGACATGCAGGAGGTCAGTGGTTCAACTCCACTATCGCCCACAGGATCTGTAATGCGTTTCAATACTGTTGATTGGAATCCAGCGTCAATCGTGGAGGCCATAAGGAATGTCAGCCTCAGTTCCCAATGAGGCATTCCAAACCGACAAACAGCATTACTTCGACCTTTATAAGCTATGCGTCGAAATGGCCGACCGCATCAGTCAGCGGCGTGCGCAGGCGAATAGCTTTTTTGTTATTGCAGAGACTCTGTTGGTTGGGGTGTTCGCACTCGGTGTAAAGACAAGCGATCCCAAGACGCTACCCATCGCGTTCATTGCTTGGTCGGTTGGTCTATTCGGTTGTCTTTTATCAACTGTGTGGCTCATAACTATTCACTCTTACAGGCAGCTCAATTCCGGCAAGTTTAAGATAATCCTTGAGATGGAGAAAAAGCTGCCGTTTGATCCTTACAGCCAAGAGTGGATTGTTTTAGGAAAAGGCGCCGATTCAAAGAAGTACCGACAACTTACTAACGTAGAGAAGTTAGTGCCTCTGTTGTTCTTCGCACCTTTTATTCTGATTTTCATAAGCGGTTTCTTTTGTTAGCGGTGTTAGTTATGCCCGATCAACTCATTGAATTTAGGATCAGTTCTGATGGATCAGGCCTGCCAGCCGGTATTTCCCTCCGGGAAGCTTTAGGCGAAGTACCCAAGGAGGTCATCGGCGCGGAGGGCCCCGACCGGCTGTACGGTCTGGAAGACGCGCTCCGCGTCAGTGGCAGCTATCGTCTGATGACGCTGGATTCCCCGCGTGCGATGGAAATCTTCTGGCACTCGGCGTCTCACCTGATGGCGCAAGCGGTGATGGAGCTGTTCCCCGGCGTCAAGCTGGGCATAGGTCCCGCCATCCGCAACGGCTTCTACTACGACTTCGACTTCCCCACTCCGGTTTCCGCTGATGACCTTCCCAAGATCGAAGAGGTCATGCGCCGGAACGCCGCCGCGAACCTACCCATCACACGCCGGGAGCTGTCAGCTGCCGAGGCGTTGGAGTATTTCAAGCAGCGCGGTGAAACCTACAAGGTTGAACTCATCGAAGACCTCACGGATCCCATCTCGGTCTATACTCAAGGTGATTTCATCGACCTATGCCGAGGGCCTCACCTGCCTTCAACCGGTTACCTGAAGCATTTCGCCCTGACCGCCGTCACCGGCGCGTACTGGCGCGGCGACGAGCGCAATCCCATGCTGCAGCGCATCTATGGCGTGGCGTATCCGAACGATGCCCTGCTGAAAGACCACATGCACCGCCTCGAAGAAGCCAAGAAGCGCGACCACCGTCTTCTTGGCAAGGAACTCGACCTGTTCAGTATGCTGCCGGAAGCCCCCGGCGCGCCGTTCTGGCACCCCAAGGGCGTGATTCTGGTGCAGGAGGTGCTTCGGTTCATGCGAGAGTTGCTGGCGCGCCGCGGCTACGGCGAAGTAATGACGCCGCTCATCATGTCGCGGGACTTATGGGAGCGCTCCGGGCACTGGGATCACTACCATAACAACATGTACTTCACCGCGCAGGAAGACCGCGACTACGCCGTCAAGCCCATGAACTGCCCCGGTGCGGTGCTGATGTTCAAGTCCCGTCAATGGAGTTACCGCGACCTGCCCCAGCGCTGGGCGGAATTCGGCATCGTCCATCGCTACGAGAAGTCGGGCGTGTTGCACGGGCTGTTCCGAGTGCGGCACATCACTCAGGACGATGCGCACGTCTTCTGCACCCTCGACCAGCTCGTGGATGAGATCAGCCGTTTGATAGACCTTGTATTCGAGGTGTTTGCGGCGTTCGGCATCGGCGACATCTCGCTGGAACTATCGACCCGCCCCAAGGATCGCATCGGCGCTGATGAGTTGTGGGATAAGGCTGAGGCTGCCTTAAAGGACGCCCTTGAAAAGCGAGGTCAAGCCTTTGAACTCAATCCCGGCGAAGGCGCGTTTTACGGACCGAAGATAGACTTCCACGTGCGAGACAGCCTGGGACGCAGCTGGCAGCTCAGCACCATCCAGGTTGACTTCAACTTCCCCGAACGTTTCGAGCTGGAATACATCGGACCCGACAATCAGCCCCACCGTCCGGTGATGCTGCACCGAGCAATTTTGGGTGCTCTAGAGCGGTTCATAGGGATTCTAATTGAGCATTACGCCGGCGATTTCCCACTGTGGCTGGCGCCGGAGCAGGCGGTGATACTTCCGATAACCGATGCACAGATTCACACCGCGGGCAAGATCGCCCAAGAATTTGAACGAGCCGGGATCCGGTGTCGGATAGACGACCGCAGCGAGAAGATCGGCAAGAAGATTCGCGACTCGGAGAACGGCAAGATCCCGTATATGTTGGTCATCGGGCCGCGAGAGGCGGACAGCGGGCAGATTTCCCTGCGGCGGCGCAAGGAAGGCGACGTCGGGGTCATGTCGGTTGGAGAAGTCAAGCAGCGGCTGCTCGCCGAAATCGAATCGCATGGGGTAGAAGAGTCTGTCTAATAACGGCTTTCCGGTCTCAAATCACGTCGCTCCGGCGAAAGCGGGAGCCCAGTTGACCTGTCGTCAGACTTAAGTCTGACGACACTCAAACTCTCAATCTGGGGACCGGCTTTCGCCGGTACGACGTGTTCGGAGCATTTCCGCAATTATAGGACAGACTCAGAAGCGAGGTAATCACCTCTGTAACTTCGTGTTGAGTTTCTTCATTAACCTAACCAGGAGAAACGAAATCGGGCGCTTTGATGGATTTTTTTTCGTGGAATGCGGTGGAGGTGACCTATAGTCGCTAAACCGCCTCAGAAGGTCCGCGATTTCAAGAAGAATCCGCGCGTCAACGAGGAGATTCGACATCCGGAAGTCCGGCTGATCGGCGCGGACGGCTCGCAGGTGGGGATTGTTACGTCCAGCAAGGCTCGCAGCATGGCTGAAGCCGCCGGACTGGATCTGGTCGAAATCGCGCCGACCGCCACCCCGCCGGTGTGCAAGATCATCGACTACGGTAAGTTCCGTTACGAGGTCACCAAGAAGGAAAAGGACGCGCGCAAAAAACAGCACGTCGTCCAAATCAAGAAAATCCGGCTGACGCCCAATATCGACGACCACGACTTCGAAGTCAAGGTCAACATGGCGCGTAAGTTCATGCAGGAAGGCAACCGCGTAAAACTAACCATGTTCATGAGAGGGCGGCAGGTTACCCGCCCGGAACTCGCCGAGGAAGTCTTAACCAAGGTGCTGGCGGATTTGGCGGACGTGGCGCGTCCGGAAGGCACCCCCAAAATGGAAGGACGCAACAACCTGTCGGTGCTGCTGGTGGGAAAGAAATAGGCCGTTGTTGCACAGTGCACAGTGCTCAGTAGGCAGTGGACAGTGGGCGGTGAGCAGTCTGAACAAGCGACATCGGCTTTCCATCAAATAGAACGGTTGCTGACCTGACGCCCAAAGTCTGAAGCCTATTTTCCTGACCGCCTTTTTTTCTCTCCAATGGAAAACAAAGCCTAATTGCTTTTGTTTCATGGAAATAGTTCCTAAATTATTTATTTTGAAAAAGCAGCAAGAGACAGAGAGTCGCTTGCTGCGCCGCGAGATTTCAGATGCGAGGACGTTTCTGTCATTCGCCTCGTTAGAACTTTAATCGCAGCAGATACAAATATCTGTTGCGCTACCTTACAGAAGGTTGCACCATGCCGAAGATGAAATCAAGCCGCGCCGCCAAGAAGCGCTTCCGCGTTACCGGCTCGGGAAAGATACAGCGCGACCACGCTTACGCCAGCCACAAATTCACCTCTAAGGCGCAGGTGAGGAAGCGTCAGCTCCGCAAGTCCGGGTTGGTTGCTAGCGCCAATATGTCTGCGGTCAAACGGATGATAATGATGTAGGGAGGAATGAGCTATGGCGAGAGTCAATAACTTAGTGGCAACCCACCGGCGGCGACGGGGTGTTATCGCTCAGGCGAAGGGCTATTTCAACGGACGGAGGAATCTGCTCCGCACGGCTCGGGACGCGGTCTGGCGGGCGGGCGCGTTCAGCTTCGCGCACCGCCGCCGCCGCCCCGGCGATTTCCGGCGGTTGTGGATAATCCGTATCAACGCGGCTTGCCGCGACCACGGGCTGAGCTACTCCAAGTTCATACACGGCTTGAGTGAGTTAGACATCCAGATTGACCGTAAGATTTTAGCGGAACTGGCTGTTCACGACCCCGGCGCCTTTACCGCGCTGGCCGAGAAGGTCAGCGCCGCTTTATAGGTATCTCGGTCGGCAACATATCCGCTGTTCTGAAAACGGGCGCACTCCGCCCGTTTTCTGCTTTTGGAGGCGGACGTTTAACCTTAAATTGAGTAGAACGGTCACAAAACTTGACTGGCATCGGCGCCTTTACTCAACTTAAACTTAAGTTAAGAAGCTTGTGTTTCTGAAGGAGATCGGCGCAAACAGCCCTCCAGTCTGTAAAACTAATATATCACGATTCCGATGAAGATATGAGTTATCCACTGCTGGGCGATATAATAGTAATCCTGCTTTTAGCGGTATTGGTGATTCTGGTCTTCGACAGGATCAAGATCCCCGCAATAGTAGGTTTACTGTTCACAGGTTTCCTGGCCGGCCCGAACGGACTTAAATTGGTTCATGCCAGCCACGAGGTCGAGTCGCTGGCTGAGATCGGCGTGGTGTTGCTGCTCTTCACCATCGGTCTGGAATTCTCGCTCAAGAAGTTAATGCGTATCAAGGGTCTGGTGCTGGGCGGGGGGGCGGCGCAGGCGGTATTAACCATTGCCACAGGGGCTGGGTTGCTTATCGCATTCGGCCTGGATTGGCGGACGGCGGTGTTCCTGGGCATGGTGGTATCTCTAAGCAGCACCGCCATTGTGCTGAAAATCCTGCAAGCCCGCAATGAGGTCTCCTCACCCCACGGGCAGGCTTCGCTGGGGATCCTGATCTTTCAAGACATCGTCATCATCATCATGATGCTGGCGACGCCTTATCTGGCGGGACAAGTCCATGGAGATCTGACTTCTCTGGGGCTGTTGGCGCTGAAGGTGATCGTTATTGGCTTTCTGGTGCTCTTTGCCAGCCGCACCTTGATCCCGCGGCTCCTCTTTGTCATCACCCGCACCCGCAATCGGGAGCTGTTTCTGATCAGCGTGATCGGCATCTGCTTCGGTGTCGCCTGGCTGACCTCTTCAATGGGTTTCTCGCTGGCTCTGGGTGCCTTTCTGGCCGGGTTGGTGATATCCGAATCGGAGTACGCTCACAACGCTTTAGGGCATATCTTGTCCTTCAAAGAGTTGTTCGCCAGTTTCTTCTTCGTGTCTATCGGCATGTTTCTAGATCCGCGTGCAATTACTGATCGACCTTTGATC
>CAZCEM010000101.1:0-7437 GCA_964497555.1 uncultured bacterium | reverse complement strand
AATAAACTCCTCTACCCATTTCGAATCATCTATTAGATGCACCGGCTGAATCGAAGCAGTGGCGCCGGCAGCAGCGAACTCCTCTGCGAAATCCAACGGCATTAACTGCAAGTGCTCAATCCTATGGCGGAGACGGCCCCGACGTGGCAGTCTTTTCAACACCCGGCAGGCCTGCGCCGCCGCCCGGTCGCCGATGGCGTGCATCGCCGCGCGCCAGCCCGCGTCCTGCGCAGCCAGCAGCTTCCTGTATATCTCGTCGTCAGTGTAAAACAGCTCGCCCGACAAGCCGGAGCCATCGTTGTAAGGCTCAATCAACGCCGCGGTTCTCGAGCCGAATGAGCCGTCGAGAAAAAACTTCAACGTCTCCACCTGAAACCGGCCCTGCCGCTTCGGCGGAGGCTCGCCCTCAGTCCAGTCTTCCACCCGCCGCCAGCCGTCAACCTGCAGCTTCAGCAGACCTTCGCGCTCCAGTTCGTTATAAACCTGCTCGTTGCCGGCATCGATCACCTCGCTGACGGCGGTCAAACCCTTTGCCAACAGGTGTTTCTGTCCAGCGAGGATATATTGCCGCTGGTCTTCCGCTCCCGGTTTGGGTATCAACCGCATCACCGGCAGCGACGCGCTTTCCTGCAGTTGCCCGCTGGGACCCCCCTGAGCGTCCCGGACTATTCTGCCGCCTGGAGGATCAAGGGATTCAGCCGAGATTCCCGCCGCCCTCAACGCCGTTCGACTGACGCAGCAACTGTGCAAGTCTCGTTGATGGACGATGACCAGCCGTCCCGGCAGCCAGCTTTCCAGAAGCTCGGCGCTCAAATCCGCTTCTTTAGGATCCCAGTTAAAAGCCCGCACCCAAGCGTCTAACGCCAGCCGTTCCGCGGTTCGCTTCAAGGTCCCTTCGACCTGCTCAACGTTCATTCCGCTCAGGTCCGGCACACTCAACGACCGCCCGCCCACCGCTAGATGCAGATGCCCATCGCACAATCCCGGCAGCAATAGTCCGCCATCTAAATCGACCCTCTCAGCTTGAGAAAAGCGGTTGGTCATCTCATCGTTGGATCCGACAGCGAGGATTTTCCTACCGCTGACAGCCACCACTTCCGCCCACAGAATCTCTCTGCGAATCCTCCCACAGAATACCTTTCCCCCTTTCAACAGCAACACCGGCGATTGGTTCATGGAAGTTCAATCCTCTCGATGGCAGCGCAGCGGCCGGTTTCCGTCTCGATATCCAGCAAAACCCCGCACAGCCGCAGGTTCTGGTCTGCGACTTGAAAGGGATGCGGCGTCTGGGTAATCATTCTCTTTATCGCGACCTTAGTTTGCATCCCGATTACTGAATCGAAGGAGCCGGTCATCCCGGCGTCGGTAAGGTAGCCGGTGCCTTCGGGCAGAATCCGAGCGTCGGCGGTGGGCACATGTGTATGGGTGCCGATGACCGCCGAGACTTTCCCGTCCAGAAACCAGCCCAAGGCTTGCTTCTCAGCGGTGGATTCGGCGTGGAAGTCGATGAAGATGATCTTGGTCTTTTCGGCTAAACCGACGACTTCCCGCTCTGCTGTGCGGAAGGGGCAGTCAATGGAGGGCAGAAATAACCGACCTTGCAGATTGATCACTGCAACCGGTATTCCAGCTTTGGTTTCAACCAGCACAGAGCCTCGACCTCCAGCGCTGGGAGGATAGTTCAAAGGTCGAAGCAGCTTAGGAAGGTTGTGAAACTCCTTGCGAATGGGCGCATGGTCCCAGATGTGGTTGCCGCTGGTGATGACGTCGGCGCCCAGTTCGAAAATAGTCTTCGCTTGACTCGGGTCGAGGCCTCGTCCAGCATGGGCGTTTTCGCCGTTGACAATTACCACATCAGCCTTGTGGCTGTGTATCAACCCCGGCAGCAGCCGGCTGAGGATGTCCATCCCCGGCGGGCCGAACACATCCGCAATAAAAAGAAGCCGGACTTGTGGAGACCGGCTTGTTGCTTCAACCTCATTAGTCTCAGCGGGCGAACTCGACGGCTCTGAATTCACGTATTACTGTAACCTTGATTTGACCGGGATATTCCAGGTCGGTTTGAATCTTCTCGGCGATGTCGTGCGCCATGCCTTCGGCGAGGGCGTCGCTGACCTTATCGTGCTCCACAATCACGCGGATTTCCCGCCCGGCTTGCAGTGCGAAGGTCTTGTTGACGCCGGGGAAGCAGTTGGCGATTTCCTCCAGCTTCTCCAGCCGCCGAATGTAGCCCTCCAGGCTGTCGCGGCGCGCACCGGGGCGAGCGCCGGAAATGGCGTCGGCCGCCTGCACCAGGCAGGCTATCAGCGAGCCGGCTTCCACGTCCTCGTGATGGGAGGCGATGGCGTTCACCACGGTTTTGGATTCGCGGTACCGCCGCGCCAGCTCGGCGCCTAATTCGGTGTGGGTGCCTTCAGCGTTGCGGTCGATGGCTTTCCCGATGTCGTGCAGCAAACCAGCGCGCGCGGCGAGCTTGGAATCCAGCCCCAGTTCCACCGCCATCAACGCCGCCAGACGGCTGACTTCGAGGGAGTGTTTAAGCACATTCTGACCGAACGAGGTGCGATAGTGCAGCCTTCCCAGATGCTGCGTCAGGATGGGATGCAGACCGTCCACGCTGGCTTCAATCGCGGCTTGCTCACCCAATTGGACGATGTGCTCTTCGAGGTCTTTCTGCGATTTCTGGATGACCTCTTCAATTCGCGCGGGATGGATGCGGCCGTCGGCAATCAACTGCTCCAGCGCCAGGCGAGCCACTTCCCGGCGGAAAGGATCAAATCCCGACAAGGTCACCGCCTCCGGTGTGTCGTCGATGATGACCTCCACGCCGCTGGCGGCTTCAAAGGCGCGGATGTTGCGGCCCTCACGGCCTATGATGCGGCCCTTTATCTCATCGTTGGGGATGTTGACAACGGTGACGGTGGTTTCAGCGGAGTGGTCGGCAGCGGAGCGCTGGATGGCTTGGACTATCAGCTCGCGGGCTTCGCGGTTGGCGCGCAACCGGGTGCGGTCGCGGATTTCTTTGATTAGTTCGGCCGATTCCTGCTTGGCGCGTTCTAACAACTCCTCGCGCAAGGTGCGCAAAGCCTCCTCGCGGCTCATGCGGGCGACTTCTTCGAGCTGGCGGGCAGCTTTCGCTTCCGCCTCCTTGACTTGAGTATCGTGAAGTTCGAGCTGTCCGGCCAGGTCGCGCAGCTCTCGTTCTTGTTGTTTCAGTTCTTTGGCGCGCTTTTCGCTGGATTCGGACTTCTGATTGAGGGAGCGCTCGCGTTCACGAAGGGTTATGTCAAGCCGGTTAAGTTCGGTGCGTTTCTTTTCGAAATCGGTTTCAAGCTGGGTTTTGCGTTTCAGGTGTTCATCGCGGACTTCCAGCAGCTTTTCACGTTTCAGATCTTCAGCATTCCGCTGGGCTTCTCCCATCAAACGCTTGGCCTGGTCTTCGACCGACTGGCCTTTTATCTTGTCGATGCGGGTTTTTACAAACCATCCCGCCAGGAAAAACAAGACACCGCAAAGCAAATATCCCAGTAAAACAGAGAGTGTAGTCATATTCAATGTCCCGGGCACAAACGATAAACCCGCCCTGGCTGTTCCGAAAAGAGAACCTTATCTGGCACGGTGGGTGCCGCTTGCGCGCTTCTCGCCTCCGCCGACTGTTTAGAGTGTCCCCGGACGGATCCAGGGCTGCGGTCCGCAATCCACGCATCGAAAAAGGCTCCCTATATGAAGGTGTTGGTTCCTTTTAGGAATCAGACAACAGGGCGGGTTATCAAGCATCCAGTATTTTACGGGAGGAAACGGTCAACTGGCTGGCGTTTCCTCTTTCAGGCAATCATTGAGACGCGCGGTAAAGGCGTCGATACGATGGCGGAGGCTGTCAATCTCCGCCTGCTGATACAGAAGCGCATTGGTTAGGTTCATGGCGGTCAGTATGGCAGTGTCCACCAGCGAATGCCCAGGGTTTTCGACATCGACCTGCGACATGATCTCATGGACATAGCGGGCAATCTCGGTTATTCGCGCGGGATCCTCATCCTTGCCCTTGACCTGCAGGGATTGGCCGAAAATGACGACATCCAGCGCTTCAATGCGGTCGGGCTGCTCGTTCATTCTCTCGGTTCTCCGGCGCTGAATCGGGTCGGTTGGAGCCGCCTCAGAATTATTTCCGGATATGAAATCGGTTTTAAAAACCTTCCAGTTTGGCTAACAGCTCATCCACCCGGGCTTTTATCCGCTCCTCTTTGTCGAAATCGCGGGTGTTGCGCCGGGCTTCCTCCAGAGAAACCTGAAGCTGCTCGTTTTCCTTCTGGAGTTCCGAAATTTCGGATTCGAGTTCGTTGACGCGCAAAGCCAGTTCTTCACGGGAGGCTTTGACGCTCTTGTAGCGTTCCAACAGCTCCTGTATCTGGCTTTCTATTTTTTCGAGGCCTGGTAAATCCATGATATTCCTATCCGCTAAAAGAGCAATCACAATGAACGCAGCACCGCTCCCGCGCTTGCCGCGGCCGCGGCGACGATAGCGTCGATCGTCTGATCCACCTCACGGTCGGACAAGGTCCGCTCAGTGCTGCGGAACGTCAGGT
This sequence comes from uncultured bacterium, assembly GCA_964497555.1. GTDB lineage: Bacteria > Electryoneota > AABM5-125-24 > Hatepunaeales > Hatepunaeaceae > CAZCEM01. Next base: position 2,854 of record CAZCEM010000101.1, on the reverse strand, counting down.
GAAACGCAAGGGATTTCCGGTCAGCAGGAATGTTCCCGCCGCGAAACAGGTCGAATACCTCGACCGACTCCAGATACTCACCTCCGGAACCTCTTATAACTTCAACCAAACTGCCCGCTGCCACGGATTCCGCCACCACGAACGCCAGGTCGCGCAATGCGGCGGGGAAGCGGGGCAGCGACCGGTAAAGCGGCGTTTGACCGGCGGATTCGAGCAGGCGTTTGCCGTTGACTTCGAAATACCAAACCGGCAGGTCCACTCCGAAGCGTTCCGCTAACAGAGGTTCCATCCGCCCAAACCAGCCCAATGGGAGCGCGCTTGAGTCCTCGTCCGTGACAACAGCTCCTCCAAACTGGAGAAACCTCGGTATATAGTAAGAAATAAACCGAACATTGTCAAGCGAAATCTTGCGAAAGAACTGCTCCAGCAAACCCTTCAAGTCATAGAACTTAAAATCGCGCGCCCCGTCGAGCCAGGTCTCCGGCAGCCGGTCGCCGCAGAGAATGCCGGCCAGACGAGGTTCTTCGACAATTTTGCCGTCTTTTCGCCAGAAACAGGCGCCCCACTCGAACAGGCGGATGTTCCTCATGCCGCCGTTCAGGTTTCGGGCAACGGCTCGCAGTAATCCCGGTCCCATGCTGACTCGCAGCAAGGCCATGTCGTCGCTTAGCGGGTTGAAAATCTTCAGCCACTCCTCGTCCAATGGGAAGACGTCCGCGTCAGTTGAGGGCACTAAGGACAGGTTGACAGCCTCGTTCATCCCCAGCTCGACCAAGGCTTGCTTGATACGATCTAACAGCCTCCGCTGCTGCTCGCGTTTTTGGTCGAGGTTCAATGGCACAGAAGAACTAATCGCGCTGCCGATCTTGTCGTAGCCATGCAGCCGGGCGATCTCCTCGATGAGGTCGATTTCGCGCTGCAAGTCGTGCATCCGCCACGACGGCGGGATTACTATCATGTCATCGTCGCCTTCGACCTTACAGCCGAGCGCTTCCAGATGCTGCCTCATACGGTGAGGGTCCAGTCTGGTGCTCAGAATAGCATTAGCTCGACGGGGACGCAGTCCCACCTTCAACAAACGACAGGGGAGCGGGTAGTTATCGACCATCCCCTTCAGCGCTTTGCCGCCGCCCAGCCGCTGGATCAGATACGCGGCTCGGTTGACCGCCCCAGGCGTGGCTTCGGGATCGACGCCCCGTTCAAACCGGCGGGAGGATTCCGAGATTATGCCTCGGTCGCGGGAGGTGGCGCGGATGCCGGAGGGTTCAAAGTAAGCGCATTCCAGCAGCACGTCGGTGGTGTCGTCCTTAATCTCGCTGTTGAGGCCGCCCATGACTCCGGCCAGCGCGACGCCTCGCGCGGGGTCGGCGATCAGCAGGTCTGAGGCGGTGAGCGAATGCTGTTTGTCGTCGAGGGTGGTGAACAGCTCGCTGTCCCGCGCCAGGCGGACGATGATGCGTCCGTCGGTGACGAGGTGGTAGTCGAAGGCGTGCAGCGGGTGGCCGACCTCCATCAGCACGTAGTTGGTGACATCGACTACGTTGTTGATGGGTCGAAGTCCTACCGAGCGGAGTCGTTCCTGCATCCACAGCGGCGAGGGACGAACAGTTACACCCGTCATCACCCGCGCGGTATATCGAGGGCAGCGCTCCGGCGCCAATATCTCCACCGATACCCAGTCCGACGCGGGGATGATGTCTTCCACCGGATTGGTAATAGGGAAGGTGAGGGGATATTCGAGGAACGCGGCTATCTCTCGCGCCACTCCCAGATGGCTGAGGCAGTCGGGGCGGTTGAAGGTGATCTCCAAATCGAGAATCCAATCCCGCTTGCCGATGTATTTCTCAACCGGATCACCGATGGTGAGATCATCGGGCAGCACCAGAATACCAGTGTGCTCCTCGGACAATCCTAGTTCGCGTTCGGAGCAGATCATGCCGTGGGAATCGAGGCCCTTGAATCGCCGTTTGGCAATGACGAAGCCATCGGGCATGACCGCGCCGTTCAGCGCCAGCGGGACTACCTGACCGACGGCCACATTGGGTGCGCCGCAGACGACGCGCACGGGCTCGCTGCTGCCAACGTCAACTTCACAGCGGGACAGGTGGACGCTGCCGGGCACACGCTCGCAGACGACGACCTTGCCGACCAAAACTTTCGACCAGCGCGCGCCGACCTCGGTTAATTGGTCAACGCCCAGCCCCAGTTGATCGAGGATCGCGCCCAGTTCGGCGGCGCTTTGAGGGAAATCGACGAAGTCTTTCAGCCAGTTGTAGGAGATTTTCATGGGTGTATGTTTGAGTTATTCACAGCAGATGAAGCGAATGAAGCAGATTTCCGTCCAGTCGGTCCTGTATCTGCTTAATCTGTTTCATCTGCTGTGAATATAGATAAAAGCAAACTTAATTGTCCAATCACAACCCCCCTTAATACCCCCTTCAATAGAAAGGGGGAAAGGAGTGGTGGGCTTTCAATAGAAGGGGAGAATTCCTTCAATGGAAAACCTTAACAAAGGAGCACCTTAATAAAACTGCCCTAAAAACCGCAGATCGTTTTCGTACAGCAGCCGGATATCATCAATGCCGTATCGTAGCATAACGATGCGTTCGAACCCCAGACCGAACGCCCAGCCGGTATAGACTTCCGGGTCGATGTTCACGCCTTGCAGCACGTTGGGATCGACCATGCCCGAACCGCCCATCTCCAGCCAGCCGGAGTTCTTGCAGATACGGCAGCCTTTCCCGCCGCAGAAGGGGCAGGAAATGTCCACCTCGGCGGAAGGCTCGGTGAAGGGGAAGAAGTGCGGCCGTAAGCGGGTGCGGACTTGCGGCCCGTAAAGCGCTCGATAGAATGC
>CAZCEM010000100.1:0-7446 GCA_964497555.1 uncultured bacterium | reverse complement strand
TAAAACAGCCATAACCAGATCCAAGCCGCCCTGTGCCTGCAGGGCGGTTTTTTTATACCTTTGGATTCTGAGGTTCTTTGCATTATATTTCTTGCTTGCATCCAGCAACCCCTGTTCCTAACTTTTTACATCAGTCTAATTTTTCAAGTGGAGAAATTCATGAAGACCTCGTTTGCGCTGGCGCTTTGTTTCCTCCTGGCATCGGCAGTGACTGCCATGCCGCCTCTTGACGGCGGGCCGGAGCCGGTCTGGCCCGAAGGCGTGAATCAGCCCGACCGCATCGCGCTGTCGAGAGACAAAGCTTGCTATGAAGGCGAATGGCGTTTATTGATACTGCTGGTCGATTTCGATGACTATCCTTGGGACAACCAAGACGACCCCTGGTTCGAAAACGACGGCGCACCTTACACCCAGAACCACTTCCGCAACATGCTCTTTTCCGAGAACAGCTTCGCGCATCCTCATTCAGTTAGTCAATACACTGGCTCGATGCGCGATTATTACAACGAGGTGTCCGGCGGTCAGTTCACCGTCACCGGCACGGTAACCGGCTGGTACCGCGCAACGGAGGATTACAGCTATTACGTCGGCAACCGGCACGGAACCGGGCAGTATCCTAACAACTCGCAGGGTTTGGTTGAAGATATAGTTGGCATCGCCGATGAAGACATCGACTTTTCAGAGTTCGACAACGACGGCGACGGCGTGGTGGATGCGCTGGTGGTGGTACATGCGGGACCCGGGTCTGAAGAGCTGCCCGCGGAGGAGCGTGAACGATACATTTGGTCTCACATGTGGTCGTTACTCGAGGAGCTGGACGTCGATGACGTGAGCATCTCCTCCTACAATATGGATCCCCAAACCGGCACGATAGGCGTGTTCTGCCACGAATTCGGGCATACGCTGGGGCTGCCGGACCTATACGACATTGACGGCTCCTCGGAAGGCATCGGCGAATGGGGGTTAATGGGCAGCGGGGGTTGGTGTTCCCGTCCCGCTGATCCGCGGGGAACCTGCCCCTCCCACTTCTGCGGCTGGTCGAAGAATTTTCTGGATTGGGTGGATGTCGTCGAGGTGGATAGGGCGCTGTCCGATGTGCGCATCCCTCCGATTGAAACCAGCGGTACCTTATTTAGGTTGTGGACAGCGGGAGCAGGTGACTCGCCAGAATATTTCTACGTCGAGAACCGCCGCCGGATAGGTTTCGACGCCGGACTGCTCCGGCGGCAGATTGAAAACGAACTGCCGGCGCCCGAAGGGCTGCTGATAACCCACATTGACGAGCGGCAAGCCAATCAGGGCAATCAAGAGAATTCAGATGACAAGCATCGGCTGGTGGACGTTGAGGAAGCCTCTATTGTTTGGATGGACGAGGCTCCTTTCGAGCAGCTCGACGGTGTCCGCGGCGGCTCAGCGTTGAATCTCTACACGCCCAACCGCGGCGACAACGGCGACCTTTGGCCCGGGTTTGCAGCAACTACCCGCGATTCTACCGACTGGCAGGGTGAACGCAGCCGGGACCGCTTCGGCATCCCCACCATCCCTTCATCGAGGAGCTATGACGGACCGCCGTCTCTGGTCGAGGTGTGTAATATCACTTTAGATGGAGCAGATGTGGTGGTGGACTTCAGCGTCGATAGACCCGATTATCCCCTGCCTCTGCCGGGAGAACTCACAGTGGACGACGAAGAAGGCGGCAACGGCAGCGGCACCGCCGACCCTGGCGAAACCTTCGACCTTTGGATAAGCTTGACCAACTACGGTCAACAAGATACCCCTCCTATCATTGGTGTGCTGACGACCGAAAGCAGACATGCTGCAGTCAATGAAGGGGAGTCCGGCTACGGCATCCTGCGAGCGGGGGAATCAGCGGTCAATGAGAAGCCCTTCGAGGTCGAAATCAGCCTCGAGGCGGGATTATCCTTGCTGTTTCAATTGACGCTGATAATGGAAAACCTGCCGGATCTCCAATATCCGATCATTCTGTCTCTGCGGCCTAACCACGAATGGTTCAAACATCCGCGTAATCCGGTGCTGCGGGGCGAGGACGAAAGCTGGGACCGCGACGTCTTTTCTCCTGCGGTTGTCGTAGAAGGGGACACCTTGGTATGCTGGTACGTGGGCGGCAACACGGATATAAATCAGCCGTTCTTAAGCGCGGTGGGCCGCGCATGGAGCATGGATGGCGGCGTCAGTTGGAGTCGGTCGGAGAATCCGGTGTTGCTACCGCAAAATGTTGAGTGGGCGGGAGGCGGCATTCAAGGCATTGGCGTCTATCATTGGCAAAACATCTATCTAATGTTGTTTTCAGCAACGCGGATAGACGATGAGGAAAACATCTCTATCGGTCAGGCTACGTCAAGAGATGGGATGAATTGGGAAATCGCGCAGGATCCCATTCTGGTTCCAGATGGTGATATATTTACTCAGTTCGTAACCGGCCCCCTGACAGCCCATCCGTTTCCGCCTTATCCTATGGGCTGCCTTCTTAACGCCAAAGCCCAATTCGGCGGTTTTGAGTTCAATTTAATTGTGGCGGCGGTTACCCAAGATCTGCAAAACTGGTCGATTGAACCGAATCTGATAATACCGCCTTCAATGGATGAGGAGCGGTTTGACGCTTGGGCAACCATGGCGCCGGATGCCGTGGGAATTCCCGACCGTCAGCGTTATTCGGTTCTTTACACCGGCGTGGCGAATGATTCAATCGGACGTCTTGGCATCTTGGAGACCGACGGTCAATCCCTTGATTACCATCAAGGGATGGAAGCTTTGGGTTCGGTTCTGGAGCCGGGCGGAGAATACGGCTGGGAGGGTGAAGACTTTTTGTTGGGGGGACGGCAGTTTCAGTGGCAGGGCGAGCCGCGCTTGTTGTATTCAGGTGTCTCCGCCGATCACAGTCGAGCGGCGGTGGGGCTGGCGGTCGCTCATCGGATTATGAATGCACCGACACTGCCACCGGTCGCGGCGGTTCAGCCCCGAGTGATAATGCTGGATCCAGCCTTTCCCAATCCCTTCAACAGCCGAATGTCGCTTCGGTATCATCTGGCTCAACCGGGAGTCGTATCGGTTTCGGTGTTCACCATCACCGGCCGGGAGGTTCAGCGGTTGTATCATGGCTATCAAAGACCCGGCGAATACCGTGTTAATTGGGACGGCTTAAATCGCTTCGGCAAACCGGCTGCGACCGGAACTTACATTATATCCGTGCATCTCGGCAAGACGTCAAGCGCCAGCCGGCGCGTCCTGCTGCTGAAATAGCGCCTTTGAATTGGGAGTTATAGATGAGCAAGACGTCGTTGAAATTACTGTCCTGGAACATCAACGGCTATCGCGCGGTGTGGGGGAAGGGCTTCAGCGGCTGGCTGACGGCAGCGCGTCCCGATGTGCTGTGCCTGCAGGAGACCAAAGCCTGGGCCGAGCAGCTTGCTCCGGAGCAGCTTAATCCCGAAGGCTACAAGGGGATTTTTTCCCGGCCGGAGCGCAAGGGCTACAGCGGTGTGGCTACGCTGTGCCTAGAGCCGCCGGCGTGGATACAGTTCGGTTTGGGAGTGGAAGGGTTCGACATAGAAGGGCGGGTACTCATCACCGAGCACGCGGACCTGACGGTGGCGAACATCTATTTCCCCAACGGCAAACAGAGCCCCGAACGGCTGGACTACAAGATGGCATTTTACGAGGAAACCCTCCGTGTTTTCAGCCGTTTGATAGAGAACGGTCGGAAGCTCGTGGTGGCGGGCGATTACAACACCGCGCACAAGCCCATCGACCTCGAACACCCCGCTGCCAATGAGAACGTATCGGGCTTCCTTCCAGAAGAGCGAGAGTGGATAGACCGCTGGATTGCGGCTGGTTTCGTGGATATCTTTCGCTGCTTCAACGACAAGCCGAAGCAATACACTTGGTGGGACCAACGGACGCGGGCTCGGGAGAGGAACGTCGGCTGGCGCATCGACTACTTTTTCGTCAGCGAAAACCTCGTCGAGCGCGTGATTGACGCCTGGATAACGCCAGAGGTGGAAGGCTCGGACCACTGCCCGCTCGGACTTGAGGTAATGCTTTAGGTTTACACTAACCGAATGAGTAATAGACAAGGATAACACAAGAGAATGTCATATCAAGAATTGACGCTGAAATACGGCTGCAATCCCCATCAGCAGCCCGCTCGTATCTGCAGCCGGGATGGGGCGTTTCCCATCACGGTTCTCAATGGCTCGCCGGGGTACATAAACCTGCTGGACGCGGTGAACTCCTGGCAGCTCGTGCGGGAGCTGAGAAAATCGCTAAACATGCCGGCCGCAGCTTCCTTCAAGCATGTCAGCCCCGCCGGCGCCGCGGTGGCGCTGCCTCTGAGTGAGACGCTGGCTCGCGCCTATCAGGTGGATGACTTGATGTTGTCGCCGCTGGCGACTGCTTACGCCCGCGCGCGCGGGGCGGACCGAATGTCCTCCTTTGGCGACTGGGCAGCGCTCAGCGATGAAGTCGATGAACCAACGGCGGTCCTGTTGAAACGCGAAGTAAGCGACGGCATCATAGCTCCGGCGTTCCAGCCGGAGGCGTTGAAGATTCTCAAGAAAAAGAAGAACGGCGAATATCCGATAATTCAGGTGGATCCTCATTTTGAGCCGCCGTTGATGGAAACCCGCGAGGTCTTCGGAGTTGTCTTCGAGCAGAAGCGCAACAACGCCCATTTCACTGCTGACAGCTTTAAAAACGTGGTGACCAAAGAAAAGCACATCCCCGAGGAGGTGACACGGGATATGATTATCGCGCAGGTCGCTCTGAAATACACCCAGTCCAACTCGGTCTGTCTGGCTTATGACGGGCAGGTCATCGGCGTGGGCGCGGGGCAGCAGTCGCGTATTCACTGCACCCGGCTGGCGTCGGACAAGGCGGATTTGTGGAGGTTGAGGCAGCATCCAGCCGCCTTAAACCTGCCCTTCAAGAGGGGCGTCAAGCGTCCGGACGTCAACAACGGCATCGAGGTTTTCCTCCGCTATGACTTGACATCCGCGGAGGAGGTGGCGTTTGAGAGTTTATTGCGCGAAAAACCGGTTCGACTGACACATGAGCAGGCGCGGGAGTGGCTCGCGGGATTGGACAGCGTGACACTGGCATCGGACGCCTTCTTTCCCTTCCGCGACTGCATCGACCGGGCTTCCCGCAGCGGCGTCCGGTACATCGTTCAGCCGGGAGGCTCCATCGCCGATGAGGGCGTCATCCAAGCCTGCGATGAATATGGGATGGTCATGGTCATGACGGGGATTCGGCTGTTTCATCATTAGTGTTAGTTGATATAGCACGCTGCGGCGATTAAAAAGCCGTAGTCTATATCGTCCATCCTATCCCCCTCGTCCACTACAACCAGATAAAACACAAGAACCGCAAGACTACAATCCTGCGGTTCTTATGTTTAATAGCTGAGTTACAGCGCTTACTTCAAGTAAAGGATGCGCTGAATATCGGTTTGGGAATTGGCGTGGAGGCGGACCAGATAACAGCCGCTAACCAAGCCCAGTTCGCCACCGCTCATGTGGATTACATGCGAGCCGGCGGATAAGTTGCCATTGAACAAATCCGCGGCCTTACGACCGTTGAGGTCGAAAAGGGCGAGGTTCGCGTCGCCGCTCAACGACAAGTTGAAAGGCACCACCGCACCGGAGTTGAAGGGATTGGGATAGGCAGCGTCCAGACCGAAGCGCGCCGGTGAATTGGCGTCTTCGACCGGCACGCCGGTTCCGGCGTGCAAGTGCCAGTCCATCAAAGACCTCATTAAGGAAGCCCGGCTGTTGGTTGCCATATAACCGCACAGGGATTCAATCGGGAAAGCGAGAACTAAAGTCTTGTAAGTGTCGGTTACATGCTGCACCGCGGCTGCGCCGAAGTCTTCGCCGACGTCGCCCCAAGCCATCAACGGTTGCCCGCCTTCCAAGACCGTCAGACTGGGTTTGTAATCCGGAAGACCCGCGCAGTTGGCAGTATTCCCACCAGCATAGAAATAGCTGCTGCCAAAATAAGGATTGTTGTTGAGTCCATGTATGAAGTTTGACTCAACGCTTTGCTGGTCGGTGGTGGCGCAGCAGTAGCGGTACATAATCTGCTGCTGCCCGAAAATTCGAACGAAGGCTTGGCTGCTGATGATGAAGGTGCCGCCGTTCATCAAGTATCCGATGATCTCTTCCTGCTCCCAGACGTTGAAGATGTCGTTCTGGGCGTTAAAGGTGAACCATATCACCGCCGGATAGCTGCCCAAGACCTCCGCAGTAACAATTCCTTCTTCCGCGCGGTTGTAGTAATCGGCGAAAGGCAGAACCGCGTTTTCACCGAACATCTCGCGAATCTCCTCAGCCGCCCGGTCGTCGTTGGAGGCATCGACCAGCAGGAATTGAGGCCAGCCAACCGTGAATTCAATGGGATACACGAGTATCTCGGCGCCGTCTTCGGTGGTGAAGGTAACATCAAAAGAAACCGGATGGGGTTCAAAGTCTTCGCCCACCATGAAGGTGAACGGAATCTCGGAATTGTCAGCCGATGAGCCGGGATTGATGCCGTCGATTTGCCATTGACCGTTGCCGACGGCTATCAACTCATCATCGCAGGTCAAAGTCGCCGTCAAAGCGGGCATTTGGGCATCTTCAGAGGAATTTTCAACCGTCAGCGAGATGGCGCCGGTTTCACCCGCTTCCGGACGTCCGTCGTTGTCGCCCTCAGCTTCGGTGACTCCCCAGTCGGATACAGCGAGGGAAGGAAAACTGTAGCTGGCAATCTGCAGGACTTCCTTCGTGGCGTTGACCTGAACGAAAGACAGTAGCGTCATGTTGCTGAGTTCAGGCTGATCCCAGCCTACGTTGTTCATATCTAATTGGAAGTCGAATTCCTGCGTTTGTCCGGCATTGGCTTGAAAAGCCGTGCCGTTGGCTGTGGGCAGCATCCTCATAAGAGCGTTGTAGTTGTCGTTCAACTTGCCAGCCACCGGATAGTAGCTATAATTTTCAACAAGTGCGACATGGAGCGTGGATGAGGAAACACTTTGTGAAGCCTCAACGGTGACGTGAACGGGCATCTCATTTCCGGTCACGCTGCCACGCACAGTGATTGAAAGCGGGGATTCAGCCTGTGCCTGCTGCCGAATAAAAGCGGCGATGGCTTGCTGTGTCCGGGCGCCGGTGTAGGTCGAGCCGTTCATTATCAAGGTTGGAACGCCCGTGATCGAATAGTACGCACCTCTAACTCGGTGGCCATCGGGATAGTTGCCGTAAAACGGATCAGCGGGATCTGGTCCTTGCGTATGAACTCCGCAAAGATGGACTATTTCATGGGTTTCTTCAACAGCCGCCTCCAGCGCTGGAGCTAAATTTATACAAGGAGGGCACCCAATATTTGTAAAGTCCTCCAGCAGCACCTTGCGCGGAAAACCCCAGGCGTTGGGAAGCAAAACCAGGACTC
>CAZCEM010000099.1:0-7446 GCA_964497555.1 uncultured bacterium | reverse complement strand
AAAGTTTGAAAGTTCGAAAGTTGGATTCCAGCTTTCGCTGGAATGATGCGTCTTCGACGCCTTTTTTCATTGTTCAAAAGAAAATGCACCCTCTAATATTAAGGCAAAGTTGAAATCCAATTCGGGAACGTTCGAAATGCTGGATCCGTAAGGTCGCAACCTATTTTATCTGTCCTCATTTCCAAGGAGGCCGACATGTATCGCAATTGGTTAACCGCTTTGACGCTTGGCGCGCTTCTCGCCCTGCTGCCTCAAGGACTGCCGGCGCAGACCGAAGTCCAAGGCGCGGTGGAAGGCGTCTGGAATTTAGAAGGAAGCCCTTACCTTGCCGTCGGGAGCATTATTATCCAGGACGGCTGTCGTTTGGAAATTCAACCCGGCGTCGAAGTCCGCTTCAACCCCAGAGCCTTCCTGTTTGTCTATGGCACTCTGGTTGCTGAAGGCAATGAAGACAACAACATCCTCTTCACCAACGACTCCAACAACCCAAATGTAACCTGGCGCGGCATTCGGTGCATTAACAGCGAAGCCGGCTCGATAATCAACTATGCCGTCATCGAAAACGCCTTCCCCGATTCAGTCCTCCGCTTTAACAAAGGCGGTGGTCTTAGCGCCGATGAGGCAAGTTTCCTCACCCTCCAAAACACCACCATCCGCCACTGCCGAGCCGACATGGGCGGTGGAGTGTGCGTGAAAAATCCTAATGTCCTCATCAACAACTGCATCTTTGAAAATGACACCAGCCGATATGCGGGGGGTCTCCAGGTCGAATACTTTGGAGATGGTGGCTGGTTTCACATTTCCGATAACGTCTTCCGTAATAACCGAGCCACCGACGCCCGCGCCGCGGTCAGCATCGACGCCATGTCCGCCTATGTGGATGTCAGCGGCAACCGCTTCGAAGACAACAGCGCCGTAAATGAAGGCGGCGGTCTATATATTTGGCGCTGTCGGGGCGGCAGCGTCCGGAACAATGTGTTTGTTCGGAACCGGTCGGTTTCCAACGCGGTCTTAGTGATTGGCGCCAATGAAGGAGTCTTGATTTCCGGCAACCGGTTCATTGACAATGTTGCAGCCGGCATTATATACGTCAGGTTGGGTCAGGTGGCCTCCTATGGCAACGTCATCTGCCAGCACGTGCTTCAACCGGCGAACTTGATATCCGTCGCGGATGATTGCGTCTTTGAATCCTACAACGACGTGATCTACGGCAATTTCGTCGGCGGCGAAAGCGCGGTGCTGAGCTTAGGCGAAAACAGCCGGGGTAAGCTCCGAAACGCGATTATCTACGGAAACGGGCTGCCTGAAGATCCTTCACTTATGAAGCTTGACTTTAACGCCGCGCTGGAAATTCTGTATTCCGATATTCAAGGCGGCTGGGACGGCGAAGGCAACTTCGACCAAGATCCGCGGTTCGTAAATCCCGATGCGTTCGATTTTCACCTAACCGATGACTCCCCCTGCAGCGACGCCGGTGAACCATCCGGGGTGTATAACGACCGGGACGGTTCGCGCAACGATATGGGCATCTTCGGCGGGGTCCCGGTCTTCCCGGACCGCGGCGACTTTGATTTCGGCCTGCAGGCGGTGAACGTTCCGCAAAGCATTGTCTGGAAATGGTACAATTTCAGCGGCGAGGAAGCGTTCATCGAGGAGGCTTTTATTGATCAGGATGTCTTCGCCATCGAGCCGCCGGACTTGGAAATCCAACCCTTGGTTGTCTCAGTAGCCACCCTGACCTACACCGCGGATAGACCCGGCGAAGATGAAGGCAATATAGATTTGAACTACATAGTCGGCGAGAGGGAGTACATCGTCGATATCCCTCTGCGCGGATCCGCTTTAAACGGCGTTGAAGGCGCGGTCGCCGGGGAATGGACGGTCGAGAATTCCCCTTATATATTGATTGCCAATTGCGTGGTGCCCGAGGGGGAAGAACTGCTGATTGAACCCGGCGTCGAAGTCCGCTTCCTTAATCAAAGCCAACTGATCATCCACGGCGCTTTGACCGCCGAGGGCGAAGAGGGCGATTCCATTCGCTTCACCAATGCCAGCGACGACCGCGCTGAATGGGGGCAAGGCTTGTGCTTCGATGGCGCCCAATCAAGCTGCGCTTTGGCCTATGTTGTGGTGGAAAACCAGATTGCCCTGGGCAATAACAATCCCGGCGGCGCGCTCTTCCACGGCGGGCAATACCGCGTCGCCAACTCCAGCATCCGCAATTGCCAGGGTCCAATAGGAGGCGTCCGGGCTTATGGCTCAGACTTTGTAATCCGTAATTGCGAAATCGTGGGCAACTGCGCCACCAGCAGCGTGGCCGGTATTATCATCGGCCCCGGATCCAAAGTCATCGACTGCGACGTCGCTGGAAACATTGGAACCGGCGGTGGTTGGTTGGGAGGCCTCTATGCTTATGGAAACGATCGCGGCATGGACGAGGATTCGCTGGTAATTACCGGCTGCCAAATCTGCGACAATGAAGGGGAAGGAATGTATCTGGGAAACTCAGGATGCCGCTACCATATCGCTTATAATGTGATTTGTGGCAATACCGGCGACGGACTGTTATTCCAAACGATTGGTGGCAATCCCCTTCTCAGCGTTGATCACACCACCGTGGTGGGCAACGGCGGCTGTGGAGCCTGCGGTGAAGGCTGCCCGGATATAATCGAGGTTACCAACAGCACTCTCTGGGGCAACGGCCTTGACTTCAGCGCGGCCTGGTGCTTCGATTACACCATTGACATAGCTTTCAGCGATATTGAAACCTGGGAGGTGGGCGGGGACGGAGCCTTCAGAGGGGGAATGCTCCATGAGAATCCCCGCTTCTTCGACGCTGAGGGCTTGATAGACGGCCGCCCCGACTTTCGGCTGCGGGCTGATTCCCCCTGCATCGGCGCCGGCTCGGACGGTTCGGACCTGGGCGCGTACCCCTATGAAGGCGGGGACGAAGCGGAGATCGTTCTCGATCTGCCCGCAGGCTGGAGCAGTCTGGGGCTGCGTGTCTGTCCGGAGACGGTGAATGTCCGCGAGCTTTGCGGCGGTCTGGTCGAGGATGAAAACCTGATTCTGGTGAAAAACCTGAACGGCCAATTCTATGCCCCGGAATGGGATTTCTGCAACATCCCCCGCTGGAACTACTGGGAAGGCTATCAAATCAAGCTGAACCGGGCAGGTGAATTCACCGAGCGGGGATTGCAGGTCCCGGTCGATGAGCCGATTGACTTGCAAGAAGACTGGAACCTCATCTCCTACTATTCCCCCGAACCGATGGACGTCCGAGACGCGCTGGCGTCCATCGAGGATCAGGTGATTCTAACGAAGAATTACCAGGGGCAGTTCTGGGCGCCTGAATTCGGCGGCGATTTCGAGATGCAGCCCGGTCAGGGCTATTGGATTAAGGCTCGGCGGGACGTCCGGTTCGCCTATCCGGTCGAGGCCGAAAGGGTGAATCGGATTGGCGTTGAAAACAGTTGGACGCGGTGGCAGGCATTAAAGGAAGACTGCGGTCTCGACAACACCGGCCGCACCATGAGTCTGATAGTAAAATATCCGAAGCTCGACCAGCCGGGACATATTATCGCTCAGGATGACAGAGGTGTAAGCTTCGGGTTGGGGATGTGCGAGACTGATTTCAGTCGGATAGCGCTTTACGGAGACGATCCTGCCACTCCGGTACAGGACGGTTTCGCGGAAGGCGAGCGAATCGAGCTGTTCTATGTCAATCCAATAGGAGCAGCCAGCAAGGTCGCACTAATCGATGGTGACATTTATTACCGAACGGATGGCTACGAAGTTCTCGACGCCCTCCTTCAGGCGAAAGTTGAGATTCCCGACTGTTATTGCCTTAATTCTGTCTATCCAAACCCGTTTAACTCCAGCGCGAGAATCAGCTTCGGACTTCCGGAGTCCGGGACCATCAGCCTGAAGGTCTTCGATTTAGCCGGGCGGGAGGTTAAGACCATAACCAGCGGGCGCTTCAGCGCCGGCTATCACAGCGTCAGTTGCGAGGCGGTCGATTTGCCTGCTGGCCTGTACGTGCTGCGGCTGGAGCATGAGCGCGGTTCGGCCCGCGCCAAGCTTGTGATCCTGAAATAAGCTGTCCGGGGTTCAGCATTCACGCTTTAGCGTGTTTGACCGCGTCGCGCGTGAGTCTTTGCGAGCCTGCCGCAGGCAGGCGAAGCAATCTCAATGCCCATGCGTCTCAAGCGCGTCATGACAGCGAAAGCTGGCATCCATGTTGAAGAGTAAGTCCTTATGATTAAGAGACATACAGACCAATAAATGGATTCCAGCTTTTGCTGGAATAATGCCACGAGGCTCGTAGCGGGGTAAGTTTTGAATTATCAGACAGACTCTAAAAGGCGCCCTCCAAGGGCAAGGTGCATGCGGACATTCATTCCGATCTGCGCGGGCACGGAGTCCCGCGCTACCGGTAGTACGGACGGTGACGCCCGTACTTAGCACATACAAGCAGAGGCTTGAACTCTAAGATTAATTTATTAAACACATATCGGCCTCAGAACGAAAACAATATCCCGCCTCCGAGTGATTCCTTCCTCTGATGTGTTGCATAATTTGGAAGGGTAAGACGCGCTGCCGAGGGCGCGAACATCCACCAGCCTTCACAGAAGAATATGTCCCCCAGTAAAACCGAAATATCCACCGGCTGCCGGGAGTGGTCAAGCCGGATCCCAGCCCTGCTCGACAGTCCTCGCAGCGACGAGGCGCGGCAGGTCTGGGAAAGGCATGCCGAGTTCTGCGAACTCTGCCGCGCCGCCCGGGAGAAAGAAGTTGCTTTCCGGGCTGCGTTCCAGCAGTCGTTGAATCCAGGCTCGGCTTATGTGGCTGCGCTCGTCCTGGACCGGATACGTATTTCAACGATGTATGAGCCCTTGTTCCGGCGGCGGGATCTGATCTGGAGTCTGGCGGGTGTAGCCGCGGGCGTCTTGCTGGGTTTAGTCTTAGCTGTCGCGCTCCCGGATTCCGCTTCGAAAACCAATACGCTTGATGCCTATGCTGGTATCTTGTCCGACCTGAACGAGGAAACTCTCCCCTACTGGACGGGATTCTACGTCAATCTGGACGCAGCGGAGGAATCGACGGGAGACAGCGTGCAATGAACAATGTTGAAGTCCGCCGCCAGCGCCTTTTAATAGCGCTTCTGATTGCGTCTTGGACGTTGAACGTGGCGCTGGGTGTAGCCTATTTCGCCAGAAACCGCTATCCCATCGGCGCCTTTTTCCCCGGGTCCATCACTGAATCCCGCTTTGACCGTCCGGGGGCCGGGGATCCTTTTATCGGCGGACGCCGTCAATTTCGGCAAGACATTGCTCCGTTCATTGAGCAGCGTCAGGGCCTCATTCTTGCGCTGACCACCGAGTTCGCCAAGGACAGCCTCGACACGGCTCGAATCCACGCGCTGTCGGATTCTCTGGACGAAATCATGAGCGGCATCAAGGGCAAAGCGCTGGAGCGCTTGATCCAGATGCACGGCGTCATGCCTCTCGAAACGCGTCGAGAGGCGCTGCCTCGGATGATGCGTCATTTCGGGATGGATCGCGAGGGACGACCGCCCTGCATCCCGCCCTGTGATTCATCAGTAGATTTTCCGCGCAGAGAATTTAAAGAGCGACATAAAGAAAAACGGCATGGAAATTTTTAACAACTACAGGAGGAAGAGATGAAGAGATTGCCATTTGCAGCCTTGGCGGTGTTGTTGCTCGCTGCCGCGCTGTCCATCGCGCAGGATACGCCTCAACCGCCGGCTCCGGGCATGGGTCCCGGCATGGGCCTGGGCAAGGGTCCCTGCATGATGATGGATGACGACGACGAAGAGGACGACGACATGGTCCGCGGACCGGGAATGCGATGCCTGATGGGCATTGACTTGAGCGACGAACAGGAGGCCGGTCTCGTCAAGCTGCAGCGCGACCACCAGCGCAAGATGTTGGAGATGCGCTCCGATCTAGCCGGTTTAAAGGGTAAAATGATGCTGCTGCTGACCGACGACTCCTTCAGTGAAAAAAAGGTCAGCGAGCTGATTGACAAGGGCGCCGGCGCTCGCAAGAAGATGGTTCTGGAGCAGGTGATGTTCATGCGTCAGCTCCGCGACCTGCTCAACGCCGACCAGAAGGTCATCTTTGACCGCAATCTGATGATGGCTCACAAAGGCGGCCGCGGCAGGGGTCCCGGAATGGGAGCAGGCATGGGCAAAGGCTGCGGTATGGGTCCGTGTGGAAAAGGCGGCATGGTCGGGCCTCCCCGTGGCCGATGCAGATAGGCGACTGCCGCGATTGTCAAACGGAGGGACGTCTCAGGACGTCCCTCCGTGGTTTTGGGCAACTAATTCATCTTAAATTGCGCTTACGCAATTCATCATTTGTAAATCTGAGACGATTTTATTAGACTTTCAACATGCGGGTTTCCGAAGGAGCCCGTCTCCGCGCGCCTTACCCAACTTCATACAGGATTATCCGCCATGATAAAACGAATACTGGTGCCGTTGGACTCGTCGCCCTTTACGGAGGCGACGTTGAACTACGCCTGCTTTTTAGCCCGCCAAAACAACGCCACTTTGACCGGCCTGGCGGTTCTGGACGTGCCGGGCATCGAGAAATCGGTGGGAACCCTGCCCGTCGGCGGCATCTACTACGCCGATAAGCTGGTGGAGGCGAAAAAGCACGACGAGTTGGATCACATCGCCGATCTGGTCGCCAACTTCAAAGCCGTCTGTGGTCGGGAAGGCGTTTCGCATCGGGTATCGCAGTTTCAAGGCAGCCCCAGCACGGAGATCATCAAGGAGTCCTTGTACTACGACCGGGTTGTGATGGGGATGCGCACCAACTTCCGCTGCGATGCAAAACCCATTGATCCGGGAGATGCCGTCGAAAACCTGCTGGACGACACGATCACTCCTTTTGTAGTGGTTCCCCGTGAATTGCCTGACTTTCCCACCGCTGGAAAGCCGTGGAAAGTGCTGGTGGCTTTCAACAGCAGCCTCCCGTCCGCTCGCGCCATGCATCGGTTCGCGCAGATGGCCGACCAGCAGTTATATCAGGTTAAGATATTCAGGTGCGGCGGCGAAGAATCTGAATCCCGCGCATCGTTATTGCGCGCTGCCAATTTCCTGCGGGATCACGGATTTGAAAAACGGGAGACTTGCTGGATAGAAGAAGGCAAACTTTCCGATGAAGCTGACAAGCTGGTGGATTGGGCGGATAAGGTGGTGGTGGGGGTGCATTCAAGGGCCGGACTGGTGGATTTCATGATTGGCAGCTTCAGCCGCAAGCTGCTGCATCGAGCCGACCGGATGCTGCTGCTGGGGTAATAGGAGCTTTAAACAGTTACTGTCCCCAGCAAGCTAAAACAGGATGTCAGGAGCTTAGGATGATCCTAAGTTCTTAACATCCTGTTTTGTTCATCGCAGAAGCCTGGTTGCTTGAA
>CAZCEM010000098.1:0-7487 GCA_964497555.1 uncultured bacterium | reverse complement strand
CTCGGAGGCCCAACCTACGCGCTTTGAAGGGGCTATTTTCTGGGAAATGACAGCATTTGAAGCGTTACGCCCAAATGTTGGAATTATCGGACCGACTCTGAATGTCAGCTCTGAACGGGACATTCTGCATTCTGCATTTTGCATTCTACATTCTTCATTGACCGATAGTCCTCCTCCACCCGAATAGGAACCCCCGCAGCCTAAACAAAGGGCGTCGTTGGATTGAACCGACGACGCCCTTCGCTTGTTCCCAGTCTGCGTTAAGACTAACGGCTCTACTTCACCAGCGCTAACTTGGTGAAGGCTACGCGGCCCTCAAAGTCCAACTGGCATATATAAACACCCGCTGCTAAGTCCTTGCCGTCAAAAACCACCGTGTGGCTGCCGGCAGGCAGTTCTTTTGCCAGCGGAACCGCCGCGGTCCGACCGTTCAGGTCGTAAATGGTCAAAGTCGCGAAACCATTATTCGGCAAGGAGAACGGAATCACCGCCTCCAGGTTGAACGGATTGGGATACGCCTCGCCCAACGCGAATTCCGCCGGCTGTCGCACCGGCTCGCCCGGCACGTAAATGCCGTTGTCGCCGGTGCCGATGAGCGGCACCACCAACTCCGGGGCATTCGAGCGGATGGTTACAGCGCCCGTATAACGCCGCTCCGCAGAGGGGCTGAAGGTGGCCTTGCAGCCCACGTAATCGCCGATTTGCAGATAATACGGCATGGCTGAGTCGCACGCAGCCGTGAAACTTGCCCCAGTGCAGCTCACTGACTGAAGCTGGATTATCTCAATTCCGCCGTTGAAGATTTTAAAAGGAATCTCCAGCTCAGCGTCTGTAGGAACGGGACCGAAATCGATGGTATCGCGTCCCGCCACCAGCCGGTTGTCATGAGCGCCCGCCGGCATCAGCACCGGATTGATGAAAAACTCGTAATCCAATTCCGTCAAGGTGTTGCCGTCGTATTCAAAGTAATGACCTTCTGAACCCGGATGAGCACGATCGCCGGTGGGAGCGGGGATGTTGTCCGCATTGGTTATCTCAAACCAGATCCAGAAGTTCTGACGCAGTCCCTGCAGCGCGCCGACGTCCGTGAGGTCAATGACGTTGGTGTGAGGATTGGATTCACCCGCCAAAACCGTGACGGTTGTGTTGTAAAGCTGTTGTCCGGGACGACGGTTGTTGTCGGCATAAACATGTAGATTGACACTGGTCTGCTGAACCTGAAGACCGTTCCACAACACCCGGACGGCCTTGATGTCGAAATTGCCCGGGATCCCGTCATTAGCCGGTGTAAAATAGACCGCCGGCCCGTGTCCTTGGCCGAAAGGATGGTAGATGGGATTGTTGCGGTAATCGTAACCCATCACCCACACGTTTTCAGGGTAGATCGCCACATTTTCAACCGTGATTTCATCGTTCTCCGGAATGCGGTCCAACACGCCCAATGCCGTGCCGGTGATGCTCACCACGTCGGCGTAGGGCAGACGGGTCTCCGCTTCCGCGTTGAAGGTGAAAAAGTAAATTTCGCTGGAGTCCGAATCGATTCCTTCCCAAGGAACTATCGGAATGTCATCAAAGTCGTTGATGCGGTAGAAATGCTGCACGTTGTCCATGTCCAGCATTCCGTTGTTGGTAATCTGGATGGAGCAGCGCGTCTGGAAGTTCAGCGCCACCGGGTGAGGTATGCTTATCCAGTCCACCGAGACGTCCCGCTCAGGACGAGCGGTTATCATCAGGCGGAAGTCGTCTATCCAAAGTCCGGAGCCTTCGTTCTGACTCATGATGGAGTCGGTCTTAAGAACCCACCGCAATTGAACGGTCTGCCCGCCGAACTGCGTCAGATTCAGCTTGCCCTTCCATTCCTCATCATGTCCTTCGGGATAGGAGGTGTCGGGTCCGAAATAATGCCAGCCGTTCAACCAGTCGGCGTTCCGCCCGTAATCGTGGAAAACCTTGTCCCACAACACGCCGTCGGTTGTGTACTCGACAACGTAGTAATCGTCGAGGCTGCGGTCGCCGTTGGGATTGCAGTTGCGGGTGTCGGCGTGAACCCAGAAGTCGAAGTAGGTGTACCACGGATCGCCGAGAATTTCCAATTCCGGGCTGACTAAGGCGTCCCGGATATTGCGTTGTATCGGGCAGTGAGCGCTGAACCGACCGCTGTGGTGTTCAGCTTCGGAAATCTCCCAGAAGTCGCCGGCAGTGTCGCCCACCTCAAAGCTCATCTCATCTTCATCGCCCTGTTCATCGCCGTTGTTGGTGAAGATGACGTTTTCGTTGGCGGTGATGCTGATGTTATCGAGCAGTAGTCCGATGTAGTTCGCGTCATCGGCGGTGCACCAGCCGTCGTCGCTGCAGAACGCCCAGCGGATTACGATGTTCTGACGACCCGCATACGCGCTGAGGTCCACCCGGCCGTCCACCCAGCCATTGCTGCGGCCGCACCAGCCGGGGATATTGGCGCCCATGCCCCAAATATCACCGAAGCTGAACAGGCTGGTGTTGGTGTAGCGAGGCGTCGCCGGCGTTAGAATTGACCAGGTCTCGCCGCCGTTGATGGAAATCCACATGTTGCTGCCGTCCCAAGCGTTATAGGGAGCCGTGGCTCCCGCAGGCTCCTCGGAAGCGTAGTACAACTTGAAAGTGAGGCTGACCGCCTGCCCCTGATAACGGCTGAGGTCCAGCTCCGGCGTCATCATAAGCTGCAGCCAGTGGTCGTTGTAGCCGCCGAGATTCTCATCTCCGCACCACCAACTGTTGCCCTCGAAGGCATGGCTCTCGGAGAGATGCCATTTAGTGCCTGTGTCGGTGAGGTCGTCGGTGCTCCAGCCGCTCCAGCCGTCTTCAAAACCATAAGAGTAGTACACACTGTCGTCGTCCGCTTCGTCGCGGTTGAGGTCGGGGAGGTTCGGTCGAACCGTCGCCCAGACCCGCGAGCCGTTGTCAGTTTGCGGAGCGCCGGCCCACAGGCACAACGGCGCGAATGCCAGCGCTGCCAGCATCAGTAAAATAAATCCAAACCGCATTTTGAAAACCTCCCTTTGTTTTCCCTCGCCCAACGTAACACTTTCAAAGCCTCAGTCCGGGGCGAGGTCGTATTTGATTTCACAACCCTTAAATTAAACTCTTTTATTGGGCGGTGTCAAGTTGTAAATGAATTATCCTTGTAATATTTAACAGTCAAGAACGGTTTTTTATTGACATGACCCTTATTCGCAGTTATATTCTTTTTAGATAGTTTATTCAGCAGGAAGCTGGTCGCGTTGAAGGCGATAATTTTGGAGGATTCACATGGCGCGGTTTGAGCGTTACTATCTTGATAAAAAGAGCGCCGAGGAGATTGAGGAGATGGTCGCGGGATTAGCCGGAGGGATACAGACGACTGATCCGGAGAATTTCCTCAATAAATTAACCGCCAAGCTGCCTATAATAAAATCCGACATCTCCAGCGTCAGACGCCGGATTGAGGGATTTTACTTTACTACGGAACTCCTTTGGCGAGAAGCTCTGAGACTTCATAACGGCGATCGCAAAGAGATCATCCACCTTGCGAAGCTGAAACCGCTTAGTCATTATCACTATCTGACCGGTTCCCGTGAACCTCAGCGCAACGTGATGACTCGAGCGGACTACTTCAACGACCCCACCACCGCTCTGGTCAAACTGCACGATGACATTATCGGTCTAGTGTCGGTGTTCCCGGTTTTACAGAAGGAAGCTGCCACAACGTAATCCCGGCGGAATCGGTGGCTCCTCGGCCGGCTCACAGTCCTGAGTTCCGCCGCGGGCGTGGTTTTCATTTCCTCAGCTTTAAGTCCCTTGACTCGCCCCATCAATGACCGCGGGAAACCCTTCACCAATTGCGAGGAACAGGATGTCTCCCCCGTCGGCGGGACCGGGGCGGGGGTTTTTATTTATCTTCAGGCTGTCGCTTCTGTTACTGGTGGCTGGTGGCTGGTGGGTGGTAACGGAAGAGGTTGCCAGAAAGACCGTTGCGCTTCAAAGGCCTTTGCCTTTATTTTCTGATGAACGCAACACAGACAACTTTGAAAGAGGATTTGACTTTATGACCAAGATCGGCAAGAAGGTGAACATCCGCGCCAATCAGTCGTTGGAGCGTTACCTTCAAGAGATCGGCGAAGTCGAATTGCTGGGCACCGACGAAGAAATTCGACTGGCTAAGATAATAAACTATGCGGCTGAGAACGATCCGGATTTTGAGGACTGCCGATGCCCGAAATACTCGGATATGGATAAGCAGCGGGCAATGGAAAAGCTCACCCAAGCCAATCTCCGGTTTGTGGTCTCGGTGGCTAAGCAGTACCAAAACCAGGGGCTGTCGCTCGGCGACCTGATAAATGAAGGCAATCTAGGTCTCATCAAGGCGGCGCAGCGGTTCGATGAGACCCGCGGATTCAAGTTCATCTCCTATGCTGTGTGGTGGATCCGGCAGTCCATCCTGCAGGCGCTGGCGGAGCAGTCGCGGGTGGTGCGGCTGCCCCTCAACCGCGTTGGCGCTCTCAATAAGATCGGCAAAGCCTTCAGCTCTCTCGAACAGGAGTACGAGCGGGTGCCGTCGCCGGAGGAAATAGCCGAAGAACTTGAGATGAAGATAAACGAGGTGACCGACACGCTGAAGATGTCGGGACGGCATCTGTCGATGGACGCGCCCTTCAGCCAAGGCGAAGACAACCGCCTGCTGGACATCATCCACAATGACATGCAGCCGCCGCCGGACTCCAACCTGATGGACGAATCGCTCAGCAAGGACATCGAACGGTCGCTGGCGACCTTGTCACCCCGCGAGGCGCAGGTCATCCGGCTGTACTTTGGCATCGGCATCGACCATGCGTTGACTTTGGAGGAAATTGGCGAGAAGTTCCGGCTGACGCGGGAACGGGTGCGACAGATAAAGGAGAAAGCCATTCGGCGCCTGAGGCACACTTCGAGGTCGAAGGCGCTGAGAGCGTATCTCGGTTAATGATGTCCTGGTTAAGCGGGGAGTGAATGCTCCCCGTTTTTTCTATAAAACGCTTGACGGAGCCGATTTGATTACAACCGCGCGGCGGGAGCGCTTGTCTTGAGACCGCAATCACAAAGCGCCCGTGACCGCTGACACAACAATCAATCAGTGTTTAAGTTATCTTGTTCAACATGCCGCGTCAACAACGCGACCTCAAGACCTTTTCAGGTTTTTCAGCAGAGTTTTCATATGAGAATTCGCACCTTAAAACCATTTTCGGGTGTCCTCCTTCTGGCGGTCCTTCTGGCGGGGCTTTCCGGTTCAGCGCAGGCTCAATACACCCTCACGCTGAACTTCATGGTGGACGACCCGGTGATGTTCCCGCTCGGTCGGATAATCCCGGCGAACATGACCAATCTGAATCAGATCGAGTTCAAGGACATCAATCCCTTCTTCACGCTGAGAACCGACGGACTCGACAACCAAGAGGAAGTTCGTCTGCACGTTCAATTTGAAACCGAGGGGGAGGCGATATTCACCATCAGCAGCGAACTCTTTCCCATCAGTGTTATATTAGGGCGGACGCTGTCGAACTATGACCTGGCTCGGATCCCGGAGATAAGACTCGGCGAAGACGCCGGCGAATCCGTCGCGCGGAGGATTATGTCTAAGATCAGCGGCGGCTGGCTGCAGGAAGGCATCTATACCATTCGTGTCATCCTCAGCCCGCATGAGAGCTGGAATGCAGCTTTAACCGACAACCTCGGCGCCGGGCAAACCTCCTTCTTCTCCCAGAACGTCAGTCAGATTACGCCGCTAAGCCCTTCGGAAAAGCAAACGGTCCAGAACTACCCCAGCTTTCAATGGTCTTACCCTCGCCGCAGGGGCGTCAACTTTCATCTGATTGTAATTCCTGGCTCCGTAGAGATGGATGCCAGCGAGGGCTTCGACGCCTATAAGCCTGAAGACGCCGTAGTGGACGTCCATATCCCCGTCCGCGTCGGGCAGGAGGGCGGCGATGTGACCTACTACGCCTACTCCGGCGTCTATCCTGAAAAGGCGCTGGAGCCCAATCAGGTCTATTTCTGGAAGGTGACCGCCGCGGTCGCCACCATGTTCGAGAACGACTCGACGATAGTTGAAAGCCCGGAGCAGACATTCTTTTACCAGCCGCCGGGGCAGTACGGCGGTTCCGGCGGTGGTTCTACGCAGGGGCAGCCCGGTGGTGGCAGCAGCGGATCCGCTCCCGACCTGGGGCTCACGGGCGGCTCTGGCGGCATCGCCGGCGGTCCGTCAGGGGGACCGACGCCTGAAGGCGAATCCCCCCAGCAGCAACTGGACCAGATTTTCATACTCCTCGGAAACGTCCTCCCCAGCGATATGTATCAAGCGCTGATATCTCAACTGCAGGATCCGACCAACTACACCACCCGAAAGATATATCTCGACAACACCCAGATATCTCTGGACGACTTGGCGCTGTTCCTCGTCACCCAAAGTCCTTCGTTTGTTTCGATGACGATATCGAATTAGCCCCTGAACTGTATCCCTTTTCTTTGTAGTGTGCCCTAGGCCCTGAGCACTGAGCACTGAGCGCATATTCAATCCGACCGGAGAGGTTGTTAATGAATAAATTCTTTCACTGGCTCGTCCCCCTGGCGATTCTCGCTTCCATGGGCGCGGGAAGGGTCAATGCCGGCGCTGGAGACGCAGTCGCGTTGAGCCTTAAAGTTTCAGGCGACGTTCACCACAAGAAAGGCGGCAAGGATCCGGCTCTCGCGCTCAAAGTCGGCTGCAAGCTGGACGACAACGACAACGTGCGCACAGGATCCAAAGCCTTCGCCACGCTGGTCTTCACTGACGATAAAAGCCTGCTGAAGTTGACTGAGTTGACCGAGATAACCATTGCCGGGAAGCGTGACGCCCAAGGTGCCATCACCAAGCAGATTTCGATGGAGATAGGCAACCTGTACGCCAAGATCGAACAGCAGCGCGGCACGCTGCAGATCGCCACGCCGACGTCGGTGGCGTCTGTTAAGGGCACCGCCTTCTGGATAGTGGTGCTGGCGGACGGCACCACCCATATTGTAACCATCGAAGGGCTGGTGGAACTTAGGAGCAAGCTCTCGGGTCAGATCGTGGAAGTCAGGCCGGGGCAGGTGGGCGAATCCTTGCCGGATGGGAGTGTCGGTTCACGGGAGGCTCAACCCGGCGATACACCTGAAGACCCTGAGCCCGACCAAGGCAAGTTACAGAATATCAATATCCAATTGCAGGACCGGGAGGGTCGGACCAAGGACGTGGAGATTCAAGTCAAGACGCCTTAACAGCCTTAAGAGGCAATGGTCAGTGGTCAATAAGCGCTGAAGGAGCATCAATTCCCAGAAAATAGCCCCCTTTTACCGCGTAGGTCGGGCGTCTCGCCCAACTTTTCCCCCCTGCTTGCAGGGGAGAAATAAAAAGGGGGGTATCTTCATGTTCCGTGGTGGCTTCCCCACCACGAAGGATGAAAATCGCCTCAGCCGTA